>CAUHTB010000014.1 GCA_959608595.1 uncultured Veillonella sp.
ATCCTTCTTAGTAGATGAATTTTCTGTAGTCGGTGCTCCATTCTGATGCTTTTTAACTTCTGGCATCACATCGGTTTTAATGTACGGCGATGAAACATTAACATCTATATACTGTACATTACCATGTGTCTTTTTAATATCTTGTAACATCGACTGAGTTAACTCTGCTTTTTTAGCTAAGTCTTTGCCATCCCCCAGTCGAATCTGTACACCTGAAACAGTATATGCCATTATCGCATCAGGATCTCCAATATTAACCTCTGCAATATTCTTGAATGTCTCCTCATCGAGTGAGTTCAAATATTCAAGAGCCGCCAATATCGGTTTATCTACTACCGTATCACCTAATAGTATATTTCCAGCTTTCACACCGGAAATCATAGGAACAGATGTGTCTTGTATAGCTGGCTCAGATGCGATCACTTGTCCCTTACTATCAAGGGTTAAGTATCCAAACTGGGCCGGTACGACTGCAACTGCCTTGCGTTCTACTACATTTACCACCATTGTCAGCGGCAACTGATAGCTAATTTGAGCCTCTTCAACACGTAAATCTTTCGATAATCTAGTTTTTAATTTTTCTGTACTAATCTGCAATATATTAACAGGTTCATGAATATCACCAGCTACCATTACATCTTGTACAGTTACCTTATCCGATCCAGTAACTTTTAAGGATCCAAAAGGAATAGGTAGTGTAAACAATCCCACCAACACGAGAGTAACTGCACCACCGATTTTTAACACTCGTTTTCTAAATACAGCCCGTTCATCACGAACAGGTGTAGAAGACTGCATCTCCCCAGAGTTGGATGGATGGTTTTGCTTATCATCCATAGTTAACTCCTTATCTTCTATTAGCCCTTAAAATTTCCCTATACTAGCTGTTAATAGAATTTTTTCACATAATGTTGGGAAGTCAATTCCCATTTCTTTTGCTGCTTTTGGTACTAAAGATGTTGCTGTCATACCAGGCACAGTATTGTATTCAAGAACATACATATTATCTGCATGGTCTGTCATAACATCAACACGAATTACCCCACTGCCTTGTACTTCACGATACACAAGTTCCCCAATGCGTTGCATTTCAGCAGTCATTTCTGCACTAATAGGCGCTGGCACTAAATACTCAGTAGCACCTACAGTGTACTTACTCTTGTAATCATATTCACCAGAATGTGGACGAATTTCAATAACAGACAATGCTTTACCATCTAAAACAGATACTGTAAATTCACGACCATCAAGAAATTGTTCTACCACAAGAATAGGGTCATATTTTAGAGCTTCCGTTACAGCCTCTTCTAACTGAGCTTCATCGCGAACAATAGTAACCCCAATGCTAGAACCTTGCGTAGCAGACTTCACAACTACTGGAATTGTAAAATCCTTACGAATATGTTCAATAATAGATTCTGCAGATTCAAGATTACCATTAAAGGACTCGGATGTCGCAGTCGGAATATTGGCACCTTTAAATACATCTTTACTTACTTTTTTATTCATACCTACTGCATGAGCCATAATACCTGACCCAGTGTATGGAATTTCAGCCATTTCTAATAGGCCTTGCAACGCACCATCTTCGCCATAACGACCATGAATTGCATTAAATACAACCTCGCCACCTAAGTTTTCAATATCTTTTAATACAGTGCGCGGATTGAGTTCTAACGTTTGGGCATTATAACCTTTGCTTTTAAGTGCTTCTGCAATAGCAGCGCCAGTACGACGAGATACTTCAGCCTCTTTGGAAGGACCACCCATTAGTACGATTATTTTTTTATCTTTCATTGTAAGCCTTCCTCCAATATAGCTAATAATTTTGGCCCATATTGATTAATAGAACCTGCACCCATGGTGATAACTAGATCGTTAGGTCTTACTATTTTCGCTAATACCTCAGGCAAGTCGTCAACAGATGGTACATAATTTACGTCTTGACCTGTGGCCGCTTTAATAGCATTTGGAATCGTATTGCCATCAATACCAGGGATTGGATCTTCACCAGAGCTATAAATATCTGTCATATATACTTCATCAGCGCTTGTGAAAGCAGTAGCAAATTCATCCTTTAACAAGCTTGTGCGAGTAAAGCGATGTGGCTGGAATACACAGATAACACGATGTTTTTCCAACTCTTTTGCTGCTTTCAATGTTGCTTTAATTTCTGTAGGATGATGAGCATAATCATCTACAACCCATACGCCGGCTACATGGCCTTTCGTTTCAAAACGGCGTTTTGCGCCGATAAATTTGCCTAATCCTTTAGTAATAATACGCGTTTCTACGCCACAACAATCATGAGCCACAATAAATGCAGCCAAAGAGTTCAATACGTTGTGGTCACCAGGAACACGTAAACGAATGCGCTCAAGGTTAACACCTTTATGATATACATCGTATACCAACGTGGAATCTACATAGTGAATATTTTTAGCTACATAGTCATTATTATCACTTAAGCCATATGTAATGAAATTACGATTTACACGGCTCATAACATAACGAATATTCTCATTATCGCCACATACAATTGCTTTGCCAGATTCTGGTAACGTTTCGACAAACTCACAAAATGCATTTAACAAATTATCCATTGTTTTGTAGTGATCCATGTGATCATCTTCAATGTTAGTAATAACAATAGTATGTGGTCGTAGTTTCAAGAAAGACCCATCACTTTCATCTGCTTCTACTACAGAGAAATGGCCTTTACCAAGGCAACTACTACCTTTTAAATAATCTACTTCACCACCGATAATAACTGTTGGATCAGCTTCTGCTTCTACTAAAATTTGACCAATCATGGATGTAGTAGAAGTTTTACCGTGAGCACCAGCTACTGCAATGCCATCTGTTACGTCTAACACAGCTTTTACAATATCGGAACGGTGTAAAATTGTAATACCTTGCTCTTTAGCAGCTACAATTTCAGGGTTATCTTCGCGAATAGCCGTAGAACGAACTACAGCATCAACGCCTTTTACATAATCTTTATTATGGCCAATATGAACTGTAGCGCCCATATTTCTGAACTTTTCAATAACTGCAGAATCAGCTACATCTGAACCAGATACGTCATAACCTTTTTGAATTAAAATATTCGCTATAGCACGCATGCCAGACCCACCTATACCAATAAGATGAATCTTATGAATACCGTCTAACATAAAACCTCTCCTTGTTACTTTGCAATAGATAATGCTAATTTTGCAATATCATGAGCTGCATTAGGTTTACCTAACTGCAGCGCTCGTTCTCCCATTTGTGACAATAAATCACGATTGGCCATAAACATTTCAATTTCCCCTATCAAATCATGGGCACTTAACATTTGATCAACAATCATATGCGCTGCCCCTTCTTGAACAAAAATACGGGCATTATAGGTTTGATGATCTTCCGCTGCATATGGATATGGTACCAATACAGACGGAATACCTCGAACTGCTAGTTCAGCAAGACCGATAGCACCAGACCTAAAGACCGCTAAATCAGCTGCCGCTAATGCTTTTGGCATATCGTGTAAATATGGCAAGATCAATGAGGAATTACCTAAACCATCACCATCGGTAATACCAAGCTGAGATAACACAGATTGATATTCCCCATCCCCTGTAATATGGATTAATTTAATTCCTTCTGTTCCTTGAAAATGCTTATGTACATCTATCATAGCATTATTGATAGTTCTCGCCCCACGAGAACCACCGGCTATAAGAACGGTGAACGTGTCATCACTTAAATTAAAATAATTACGTCCATCTTCCCTAGTATCAACTAATACATCAGGACGTACTGGATTACCAGTATATACTACGCGTTTTGCCTTTGAAAAAGATGATTCTGCATCCTTGTAGCCCATAGCGACTACATCAACAAAACGGCTTAGAATTTTATTTGTAATGCCTGCAATGACATTTTGTTCCTGTATCAACGTTGGAATATTGCGCAATGCTGCAGCCATAAGAATAGGACCACAAACATAACCACCCGTACCAATAACTACATCAGGCTTAAAGTTGGAAATGATTGCATTAGCTTTCACAAGAGAAAAAGCAGTCTTGCCTAACGTCACCAACGTACCAAAAGATAATTTACGTTGCAAACCTTGTACAGGTAACGTAGTAAATTCAATGCCTTCTTTAGGCACTAAGGTAGCCTCTAATCCCCTTTCCGTTCCTACATATAAAACCTGTGCATCAGGGTTCTGTTTCATAATTTCCTTATATATAGTTATTGCTGGGTATATATGTCCACCAGTACCACCACCTGAAATAATGATACGTTTCATTAATGGTGTCTCCCTTCTTGCAACATATGAACACAGTTTTTAAAATCATCGCCACGTTCTTCAAAACAGCTATACCAATCAAAACTTGAACAAGCTGGTGATAATAATACAATATCACCTTGGGCAGCCAATTTATAACCCTGTTCTACAGCATCTTTCATAGATGAAGCTCTATAAATAGGCTGAACACCAGCCTCTTTTGCAGCAGCTTCAAATCGATCCGCTGCTTCCCCCATAAAGATAACAGCTTTTGTATGATCTTTAACAAGCTGCATAAAGTCTTCTAACGGAGTCATTTTATCATGACCACCAGCTAATAAAATAACGGATTGATCAAAGGATTCCAATGCTTTTACAACAGAATCTACATTAGTAGCTTTAGAATCATTATAGAATGTAATTCCATCAAGAGTTTTAACTCGCTCTAATCGGTGTTCAACACCATGGAACTCGCTTATAATACGATGAATGGTTTCTACCGGTACACCTAACGCATAAGCTAAAGCGATAACAGTTAAAATATTTTCAATATTATGGCTACCTGGAATGTGGATATCAGCACTACCAATAACAGGTGTTGCTGTACCATTCTTTGTTACATAACATTGTCCTTTATCATAGTAAGCACCATTTGAAACCACTTGATGTTGACTAATTTCAAGGATATGGCTAGGTGCACGATGTTTCATGTCTGCTACAATAGGATCATCAATATTAAGCACCATAAAATCTGTACTCAATTGATTTTCAAAGATGCGTTCCTTCGCAGCAATATAATTTTCCATCGTCTTATGACGAGCTAAATGATCTGGTGTAATATTGAGCATAATAGCACCAATCGGTCTAAAATGCTTAATTGTTTCTAGTTGATAGCTAGATAACTCAGCTACCAAAAAACCATCTGCTGGCATGGAATAAGCTACTTCACTAAGAGAATCGCCGATATTGCCACCAACGCGAACTGGCTTTCCAGTTCCTTCCAATACCTTAGTTAATAATGTTGTAGTAGTGGTCTTACCATTTGTACCTGTAACGGCTACAATTGGTGATTTAGATAACTCATAAGCTACTTCTACTTCACTAACCACATCAATACCACGAGCTTGAGCGGCTTTTACAATGGGAATATCTAGAGAAATACCTGGAGAAATAACAATGCAATCCACGCTATCAAGCAAGGATTCATCTTGTCTACCTGTAATAATATCTACACCTGCTGATACAAGTCTTTCTTCCTCATCTGCAGGCAGTGTAACAGGCTTATAATCATTTAACACTACATGGGCCCCAACTTGAGCTAATACCCAAGATGCGCCTATACCGCTGGCACCAGCGCCAAGAACAAGTATATGTTTATCTCCGTATTCCATCTATATCACCTAAATTATCAACAAAAATAATGTATTCCTATCTTATAAGCATACCATTATTTGCGTGTTCCGTTAAGTATTATCTTACAAAGTTATAGTCGCTAAAACGACGCCAATGACAGCTAATACAGCGCCACCAAACCAGAAGCGATTAACAACAGTTTGCTCAGCCCAACCAGACAACTCAAAATGATGGTGAATTGGGCTCATTTTAAATACGCGCACACCACGAGTTTTAAAGGATATAACTTGAATAATAACGGACAATGCTTCCATAACAAAAATGCCACCAATTACAACAAGTAGCAATTCTGTTTTAGTCAAAATAGCCATAGCCGCAAAAGCACCACCTAAAGCTAAGGATCCAGTATCCCCCATGAACACCTTCGCAGGGTTTACATTGTATACCAAGAAACCAAGGCAAACAGCGGCTACAATGGCGCCAAAGTAAGCAACGCTTTCAGCACCAATAGAATTTGTTGTAGATGCAGCCATAAGACCAATCACGGAGAAAGCAATGGCAGCTACAGCAGAGGTACCACTAGCTAATCCATCAAGGCCATCTGTAAGATTTACTGCGTTCGTAGCACCTACGATAATTAAAAACGCCAAAACATAATAAGCCCAACCTAATTGAAGATGTATATCTGCTACAGGAATCCACAATGTGGTAGGAATAACCATAATTTCAGTAATACAGTAACAGAATATGGCCGCCAAAATAAATTGACCTAGCAATTTTTGCTTAGCTGTTAAGCCAAGATTACGTTTTTTTACGGCTTTTACAAAATCATCAAAGAAGCCCAATAAACAATGGCCCAATGTTAAAAATAATAACATGCCTGTACCTACATTCCATGGTGCGAAAATAGCAACACCAAGAACAAGGGCAATCATCATGAAAGCACCACCCATTGTTGGCGTACCCGCTTTCGCTTGATGACTTTCTGGACCTTCTTCACGAATACTTTGTTGTGCGTGTAAAGAACGCAACATAGGAATAGCAATTTTACCTAGCACTACTGTAATGATAAAGGTCACTACAAAGGCTAATAGAATATGATATATCATATGAACCCTCTACTCATTAATAAACAGATGACGGCTAGATATAACTAGCCGTAACCTTTTATTCTCGATCTTTTAACTCTTCAACAACCCGTTCCATTCGCAAGCCTCGGGAACCTTTGACAAGGATAACATCCCCTTTTTCACGAATATCGCTATAGGCATTAGCCATTTCTAAATGGCTATTACAACGGAATGTAGTTAAACCTGCTTTTTTTGCTTCCTTAGCGATGAAGGCCGCAGCATCACCAAATGTGAATACTACACTATAACCTTCTTCAGCAAGCAATTGACCTATTTCACGATGCGCTTGTTCAGTATAATCACCAAGCTCAAGCATATCACCAAGCATAGCGATTTTACGTTTACCTTCTAGTTGACCTAATGCTTTAATCGCTTCAGCCATAGAGGAAGGATTTGCATTATATGCATCATTTAAGATAACAATATCTTCAAATGGTACGATTTCTTGGCGCATAGGAGTGCCGGTAAACTCGCTTAAGCCTTTGCGAATGGTGTTGGATTTAATCCCCAAAACACGACCAGCTACAATTGCTGCCAATGCATCATATACATTGTGTTCACCAATCATAGGTAAGAAGATATCGAAGACTTCGTCATAACATTTGCAAGTAAACTTAATACCGTCTTTTTTATAACGCAAATGACTGCCAATACATGTAGCATTGCGTTCAATACCATAGGTAATAGTTTTACCTTTAGCAAGGCTATCCATAGCCTTAACATATGGATCATCTTCATTGAGAATAGCCACACTATTTTCAGGCAAACAACGAATTAATTCACCTTTAGCTTGTGCAATGGCTTCACGAGAGCCTAACAACTCAATATGGCTAGTACCAACATTGGTAATAATACCCATAGTTGGTTCCGCAATCAATGCAAGCTCTTCAATTTGACCAAGACCACGCATGCCCATCTCTACGACACATGCTTGATGTTCTGCAGTTAAGCGCAACAATGTTTTTGGCAAACCAATTTCATTATTAAAGTTTTTTTCAGTTTTCAAAACATTAAATTCTGTACCAAGTACAGCAGCCACCATTTCCTTTGTTGTAGTCTTACCAGAAGAACCAGTTATAGCCACTACAGGAATATCAAAGCGACGGCGATGATAGCGAGCCAAATTCTGATACGCTACCAAGGTATTTTCAACCTCGATACATGCGATACCTTTTACGGCACGACCTTTTTCTACGATTGCACCTGTAGCGCCCTTTTCAATGGCCGTGTTGATGAAATCATGACCATCAAAGGTATCGCCTTTTAAGGCTACAAACAAAAAGCTTGATTCAATCGTTCTTGTATCAGTAGATACATCTAAAAACTTAATATTGTCGGTATGTGTACTCGTCCCTTCTGTGGCTTCTACCACTTGAGACAATGTAAATTCTGCCATATTAGATCTCCTTGAGGGCTGCTCGCGCCTCTTCACGATCATCAAAATGAATCGTTTTATCCTTTAAGATTTGGTAATCCTCATGCCCCTTACCAGCAATTAGTACAATATCCCCAGGTTTTGCATTTTGTATTGCATGTTGAATCGCTTCCCGACGATCAACGATTACTTCATAATGAGAGCCTTCACGAAGGCCTTCTTTAACGCCTACTTCTACATCTTTCACAATTTGTACAGGATCCTCTGTACGAGGATTATCAGATGTTACATATACTACATCACCATATTGTGCAGCAATACGACCCATGATAGGGCGTTTTGTCGCATCTCGGTCACCACCACAACCAAAGACTACGATAATGCGATTTTCTTGAATAGCCTTTGCAGTTTGTAAAATATTTTCTAAACCATCCGGTGTATGTGCATAGTCTACAACAACTGCAAATGGTTGACCTTCTTCGATTAACTCAAAGCGACCAGGTACAGCGCTAAATGTTTTCAATGCTTTATCTATATCTTCCATAGATATGCCTTCTAATAGACAAGCACCAATAGCAGCCAAAGTATTATATACATTAAATAAACCTGTGGTATTCATAGCTACTGTATAGTCATGGCCATCATAAGAGACAGTGTAACGGCTAGACTTAGGTGTCATTTCTACATCATGAGCATTCAACGTACCTTTACCATCAATACTGTAAGTAATGATAGGTGCCGTTGTTTTCTCAATTACTCGATGACCATATTCGTCATCGATATTAATGATAGCCCCTTTGCCAGATTTAGTTTGATTAGGCGCGCTAACTTGTTCAAATAATTTACACTTAGCTGCCAAATAATTTTCAAAGGTCTTGTGAAAGTCCAAATGATCTTGTGTTAAGTTTGTAAATACCGCTGTATCATATTCAACACCAGAAACTCGCCCCAATGCCAATGCGTGTGAAGAAACTTCCATTACGCAATGTGTAACACCTTCCTCTACCATTTGATGAAGAATATGCTGCAAATCCACTACATCAGGTGTCGTATTATGAATTGGATATGTTGTATCACCAATCATAATATGAACAGTACCAATAACGCCCACTTTATGACCTTGAGCTTTTAAAATATGACGAATCATATGTGTTGTAGTCGTTTTACCATTCGTACCAGTAACGCCAATCATACGCATGGAATTTGCTGGATAGTCAAAGAAATACGGCACACATGCCATCATAGCTTTACGAGTGTCCTCTACAGTGATAACACAAACATCACCACTTACCTCTACTGGTTTAGATACAAGTACAGCTACTGCACCAGCTTCTACGGCTTTATTTACATAATTATGACCATCTACAGTGGCACCATCTAAAGCAATAAATAAACTACCTACTTTTACAGCACGAGAATCAGCTGTAATATCTAATACTTTAACAGCTGTATTACCTTCTACATGCGTTGTTTGTAAGGTTTTTACTATATCTTGTAAGTGTTTCATATACAATCTCCTTTACACGCAAAGGAAAGCAGCCCAATACGAGCTGCTTTGCCTGCTAGTCTATAATTTGCTGTTTCTCTTGTACA
>CAUHTB010000015.1 GCA_959608595.1 uncultured Veillonella sp.
CAAAGTCCAAAGCCAACACGTTAGGAGCCATAGCTGTTAAGAACATGAAGGATGTAATTTTTGTTACGAAATAGCCATTCATCAAGATGAAGGAACCACCGCGTTTTGCAGTATCACCAGGATAAGAACCGATGGATTCAGCGATGGATAAATTGATTGGATATACAATACCAGCCGCACGTGCTGTGTTAGAAGGTGTCGCTGGAGATAATACTAAATCAAGAAGTGCTGTTACATAGCCAAGACGTAATACAGTAGAGCCAAATGCATCAATCAAATGGTACGCAACGCGGTGACCAAGACCAGTTTTACCAAACGCAACACTCAAGGAGAACGCAGCGATGATCATCCACAATGCCGTGGAGCCATAACCTACCAAGATATCTTTTGCATTGTCTAAGAATAATGCAGAAGCAGATAATACAGCTAATAAAATAATTTGAATTGGGTATGGTTTTAAAATCAAACCTACGATACCTGCAATGTAGAAGCCTAAGAGGCGCCATGCTTCCGCAGAGAGCCCTTCTGGTGGAGTTGTAAACCAGAGGATAATTGGAATTAGCACGATAAGTGCTAGTTTTAAGAATTTTTCCATGTTTATTCCTTTCTTAAAAACATAGGCATGTATATCATCCTAACACTCCCCTAAAGATTCGTGATACGCGACTATCATCTATTGAACTCTAGGAGTCTTTGTCTACACTCATTATATATGCTAAAAAGAATTATGAATAATAGATTACCTTTATAGGGGTTATAAAAACTTTTATATCTACCAATCATACTTTTTATGCATTTTAAGCATAGATTTACAGCCCAAAATGAAAAAAGTGCATGTATACGTCCCCAAAGGGGGTATACATGCACTTACATGGTACTGCCTTGCTCTTTCGAGACACTTTCATTATGAGATATTATATCGAAAAAGTCCAATGCTGAAATAGCATGGATAAACAGTTATACAATCTCATAGATTCTCTTTATCTCAAGGATTCTTATGATTTATATTCTCTAAAAATACTATCATCTACAACAGTGTGTTCTTTGTAGTAATTGCGGACATACTCGATAAATGTCTTTACTACTACTAGATTTTCCGCATCCTTTGTGTACACCATGTTCGTATCGCGACTAATGTACTTACCATCTTTACTACGCAATGGGCTCACATAGATATCTCTATCCTTACAAGATCCAAGTCCCATATAAGTTAAGATAGACCAACCAAGACCGGCGCGCACAAAGTGACGACATGTACTCATAGAGTTTACATCCATTGCAACACTCGGGGGTTCTTCAAAATGTTCCGCACACCATGTTTCAATGATATTAGCTACGGATGCATCAGTTTGATATTTAATGAACGGCACCTTCTCAAGTGATTTAGGTGGTACTAATTCTTTATAAACTAAGCAATACGGTTCCTCTAATAGTAATTCAGACTTACCGGACACATCATAACCACCACGAGCAAAGGCAACCATACAATCACCAGTATTAAACATCTTAACCACTTGATGGCTGAAAGCAGTCTTCACTTGAATATGCACATCAGGGTATTGTTCCCGAAAGGATTTTAACAAAGCTGGTAGCTCATAGTCTGCAAAGTTGATAGATGACGCAATTTTCAAAGTCCCTTGAATCTTACCAGACGCTGAGTTCATGGCATTTTCTAAAGCCTCTTGATCTTGCATCATTCTCTTACAGTAGTCATAAAATATCTCGCCTTGAGCCGTAAGAGCAATCCCTTCAGCAGTACGCAACAACAGAGAATGGCCCAAGGCTTTTTCCATATGGCGCAACCGATAACTCAACGCCGGTTGCGATAAAAATAATTTTTCTGCCGCCCTTGTAATATTACCTTCATCCACAACGGTTACAAAGGTTTGCCATTCTCTATCGTCCATGATATCTCCTTTTATCGCTTATTACCAAAGATGCGCAATAAGGATAAGAATAAGTTAATGAAATCCAAGTATAGGCTCAAAGCACCTGTGATTTCTATGCGGTCTAAAATGGTTTCATCCTCCAAGAGCGCTACTTGTGTAACATTATTTTTAATGCGGTTCACATCGATAGCTGTAAAGATGGAGAATACTACAACCCCTACATAACCTAGAACTAAGCTAACAGTGTCGCTAAAGCCACTGAGTACAGCCCAGTTAAAATAACGAGCCCCTATCATCACAAAAGATACGATAATCATACCAAGTAAGGCAGCCATTACATATGGTGTTAGGGATGACAAATTACGTTTCGTAGTAGCCCCTACCACGGCAAAGCCGATGAAGAACGCTAACGTGCCGATTAACGCTGGAATAACTACTTCAAATACATTATATCTCAAGGATATAAGTGTCAATGTAAGGCCATTCAATGCACTATAGAGGAAGAACATGCCTTTTAAAGTCATAACATTAGCAGCATACGCACGAGCACTAAATAGGAATACTACGCCTAGTTCAACTAATAGAATAATATTAAAGTTTTGGTACGCAAAGCGTAGCCAGTTTGGATTTGCCAACGCAGCGACTCCAACACCGATAGTCGTAAGTAAACCTACAACCATCCACAAGAAGGAACCCTTCAAACGTTGGGATACGATACTTTCAACCTGAGCAACTTGAGAATTGCTAGGTCCTGTTACATTATATGGATTCATAGTCTCGCTCCTTATATTAAGCATTCATATTTTAACTAGCCTATATTTCAGCATATAATTCCATCACGAAATTAGGCAGTCCCTATATTATAAAATTATTATCCCTAACTATCGAGCATTAGCAATGCCAGCAAACACCTTACCGCGTTCGCCATCGATTGTTACCTCTTGACCTTCAAGGAGTACGTCATGAGCGTTTTTAGCGCCTAAAATCACAGGAATGCCATAGGTAATGCCTGCAATAGCACTGTCAGAGGTATAACCATCTTCAACAGCAATAATGCCGCCTGCACGTTTTGCAATAGCCATTAATTCAGGCTCCATTGTACCTACAACGAGGATATCGCCATCTTTGAAGCTTTCATAATTGCCCTTATGATTAGCAGCAATGAATACAGTGCCTGTAACGGATTTACGCAAAATACCATTACCAGATAAGAGTACTTGGCCTGCAATATGAACGCGAATCATATTTGTAGTACCTGTTGCACCAGATGGTACGCCAGCCGTTACCACAACTAAGTCACCAGACTCAATGGCACCTGTGCCAAGAGCACCTGTAATCGCTTGTTTAACCATTTCATCAGAGTTAACGATTTCATGACCTTTAATAGCCTCTACGCCCCAGCATAATTGCATGCGGCGAATTGTTTCTTCATGCGGTGTTACAGCAATAATTTTGCAAGCCGGACGATGCCGAGCAGTGCTAATTGCAGTATGACCAGATTCAGTACATGTCAAAATAGCAGCAGCCCCAAGGTTTTGAGCGATGCGCACGCTTGCTAAACATACAGCACTGGTAGTCGTCATATCCACATCTTGACGAGCACGGTTTTTACTATCGTAAATAGCAGCTTGTTCTGTTACCTCAGCAATGCGAGTCATAGTCGTAACCGCCTCTACAGGGTAAGCGCCATTTGCGGTTTCACCAGACAACATGATTGCATCCGTACCATCCAAGATGGCATTGGCTACGTCACTTGCTTCAGCCCGTGTAGGACGTGGATTTTGAATCATGGACTCTAGCATTTGAGTTGCCGTAATAACTGGTTTACCCAAGTCATTACATTTTTCAATCATCATTTTTTGAAGTACTGGTACCTCTTCGGCAGGGATTTCTACACCGAGGTCACCGCGAGCCACCATGAGGCCGTCCGCTACTTCCAAAATTTCATCGATATTTTTAACGCCTTCTGCATTTTCAATTTTTGCGATAATCTTGATATCTTTTTTTTCAGATTCAAGAATACGACGAATGGCTACGATGTCCTTACCGCGTTGCATGAAGGATGCTGCCACAAAGTCTACCCCTTGTTGGCAGCCAAAGCGTAAATCCGCTTCGTCCTGTTCAGATACAGGTGGCAAGCTAAGCGCCACACCTGGCACAGCCACCCGTTTACGGTTGCCGATTTCACCACTATTTTGAACGGTAGTAATGATATTATTCCCTTCGATGGCATCGATGTTAAGTGTTACAAGACCATCAGCTAAGAGGATTTTATCCCCAACGGACACATCGCCTACAAGACCTTTGTGGTTCACGGAGCTCAGCTCTTTTGTGCCTTCCACTTCATCGGTAGTCAATGTAAACTTTTGACCTGCTTCGAGAAACACTTTGCCCTCTTTAAATAGGCCAAGACGAACCTCTGGACCTTTCGTATCGAGCAATAAAGCGATTGGTTTATTAACAATCATCGCCGCATCGCGCACCATTTGCATACGCTCTGCTTGCTCTTCATGAGATCCGTGAGAGAAATTAAAACGAGCCACGTTCATACCCGCTCGCATCATATCTTCTAAAATACCAAATTTATCCGTTCCCGGACCTACAGTACATACGATTTTTGTACGTTTCATCTTTCCTCCTATGAAAGCAATTTCTATATTAAATCTTTCATTTCTTATTGTAGTAATATTGGTGAAAGCTAGCTGTACTTCACGCAACATAAGTTATTAAGTAGTAAATATATTTATTCGTGCCTTAATATCTACTTATGCATATATTATTGCACCTCTACGGAGCCATCACCTAATATAGCTTCAATAGCCTTGATGGATTCATCACTAGGATCAAAGCACATGTTCGGTGGCAAGTTAATGCGCTTCCGTTGACGGTGTAAGTATAGTGATGTTGGTACAGATCCTGCGGTGTTAATTAACACCCGTTTCAAGGCCTCACTATTTTCTGGCGTGTCATATTGGCTATAAATATGGATAGCTACATGTTTCGCCTGACTATAGTTTACCTTTAGCGGCATAATGCGGTCTGCAATAATTTGCACACCCTTTTCATCCGCATCAACGCGACCTTTTACCTTAACGATCATATCAACAGCAAGAAACTGTTGACTTTGACTAAAGACCTTAGGAAACGCCACTACATTGGCTGCACCAGAATAATCTTCGATGCGAAGAATGGACATAACTTCGTTTCGTCTCGTCATGCGGTCCGCCTTATTTTCAATGAGACCGCCAAAGGTAATGGTTTGACCATCATATTGCTCTGGATTTTCTACAAGAGCGCCTAGTTCAAAGAGGCCTTCTAACTCCTTTGCATAGCCTTGCAATGGATGACCTGTAATGTAAAAGCCTGTATATTCCTTTTCATCCTTTAATTTATCGTCTTCCGATAAATCCTCCACATTCGGTACAGGGATGAAATCTACAGATGCCTCTATATCCCCAAAGAGGCTCATGGTGCCCATAGCGGCATCCTTTTGCTCTTTAGCACCTACGGCTTGGGCGCTTTCATACATGTGCAATAATTGGTTTCGATTTTCCTTGAAACCATCCATGGCGCCGCAGCGAATGAGACTTTCAAGAAGTCGTTTATTAACAACCTTGTTGTCCACTCGTTTACAGAAATCTACGATATCCGTATAGAGGCCGTGCTCATTGCGCTCGCGAATCAAGCGATCGATGGCATTATCCCCTACGTTCTTGATACCGCCAAGGCCGAAACGAATAGCATCACCTTGCACGGCGAAGCTGCGCTCAGAATAGTTAATATCTGGACCGAGCACCTTAACATGGTGCTTCTTGCAAGCATTGATATAATACGTCAACTTTTGCATATTTTGCATGAAGCTAGTCATGGTAGCAGCCATGAATTCTGGGAAATAGTGGGCCTTCAAATACGCCGTTTGGTATGCGATGTACGCATAGGCCGCACTATGTGATTTATTAAAGCCATAGCCAGCGAAGTATACGAGCAAGTCGAATACTTCGTTTGCAATAGACTCGGTAATACCATTTGCTACGGAGCCTTGAATAAAGGACTCACGCTGCGCCTTTAGAACAGATTCCTTTTTCTTACCCATGGCGCGGCGCATCAAGTCCGCTTGACCAAGGGAGAACCCGCCCATGGCGGATGCAATCTGCATAACCTGTTCTTGGTACAAGATTACCCCAAAGGTATCTTTCAAAATCGGTTCCAAGATAGGATGTAAATAGGTAACCTCTTTTTTACCATGACGGCGGTCGATAAAGTCCGCTACCATCCCAGAGCCCAGTGGTCCTGGACGGTACAAGGCTACCAATGGAATTAAGTCTTCAAAATGTTCAGGCTTAAGGTCCATAACGAGCTTGGTGATACCTTCTGATTCGAGCTGGAATACACCAGAGGTGTCGCCTTTTGTGAGGATATCACACGCCGCTTTATCATCAAGTGGTATTGCATCTAAATCAAGATCAATACCACGGTTCGCCTTGATGAGCTTTAAGGCATCCCCCATAACCGTCAAAGTACGAAGGCCCAAGAAGTCCATCTTTAAGAGGCCTAATTCCTCAATGTTATCCTTGTCGTACTGTGTTACAAAGCCTTCATCGTTGGCATTTTGTACTGGTACGTGGTCATCGAGAGGGTCCGCAGAAATTACGACGCCCGCTGCATGAGTGGACGAATTTCGCGCAATCCCTTCTAGCTTTTTACCAAAATCAAATAATTCTTTAACATTTGGATCGGCTTCGTATAGAGCTTTTAACTCTTTACCTTGAAGAGCCTTATCTAAGGTAATCCCCAGTTCGTTGGGAATCATCTTAGCAATACGGTTCACTTCCGCCAAAGGTAAGTCTAGCACACGACCTACGTCACGAATGACGGCACGCGCTGCCTCAGTACCAAAGGTAATAATCTGAGATACACGCTCCTGTCCGTATTTTCGCGTTACATATTCAATAGCTTGGCCACGCTTTTCATAACAGAAGTCAATATCGATATCGGGCATGCTTACCCGCTCTGGATTCAAGAACCGTTCAAAGAGCAAATCGTATTTTAATGGATCAAGACCTGTAATGCCTAAGAGATAGGCGACCACAGAACCTGCTGCAGAACCACGGCCTGGACCTACTAAGATGTCGTGCTCACGGGCATATCGTACATAGTCCCATACGATGAGGAAGTAGTCCTCAAAGCCCATCGTACCGATAACGTCTAACTCATAGTCGAGACGCTTTTGTAACTCTTCAGAGGTCTCACCATAAAGGCGTGGAATTTCTCGTTCACAAACCTTACGTAAATAGGTTTTAGACGTTTCCCCTTCTGGTACATCAAAGTGTGGCAAATGATGTTCGTCGAAATTGAATTCTACGTTACATCGCTCTGCAATTTTTAAAGTATTTTCGATAGCCCCAGGAATATGCGAGAAGAGCTGCGCCATCTCATCCCCAGACTTTAGATAGAACTCATCATTTGGGAATTTTAAACGATCCACTTCGGCACGACGACGACCTGTAGAAATACATACCTTAATATCTTGCGCGTCCGCATCCTCTTTTAAAACATAGTGGAAGTCATTAGACGCTACGATGCCAAGGCCGTATTCCTTACTGAGCTTAATGAGCTCCTCTTGGGCCTTTGCCTCCTCTGGAAGGCCATGATTTTGGATTTCTAAGAAGAAATTATCCTTCCCGTACGTCTCAATATACCATTCGATGGAACGCTTCGCGCCTTCCATATTATCTTGCAATATATACTGAGGGATTTCACCTTGAATACACGCACTGAGGGCGATAATTCCCTTGCTGTATTGACGCAATAAATCGCGATCTGCACGAGGGCGATACAACATACCTTCTGTCGATGCTTTAGACACGATTTTAACGAGATTACGATACCCTTCCATGGTCTCCGCCAACAAGATAAGGTGTTTTAATCGTTCACGGCTACGACCTTCGGGACGATCGAATCGATTATTTTCCGTTACATATACTTCACAACCGATGATAGGTTTAACACCTTGGGCCACACATTCTTTGTAGAAATAAATGGCTGCGTACATATTGCCATGGTCCGTAATGGCAAGAGCTGGCTGATTTAACTCCTTCGCACGACGTACCATGTCAGGCAAACGACTGATGCCGTCCAGCAAACTAAACTCTGTATGACTATGTAAATGTACAAATGGCTGCATGGTACACCTCCTTTAAGGGCGATGAGCAAAATACACGTTCAATGACTTCTTACGAGCCTTCCAATCTGGCAAAAACTGTGCCACTAGATTGTGAAAGTTCTTGGAATGGTCTAAATATTTAAAATGAGCAAACTCATGAATCATAACGTACTCAATATACGCCTGTGGCCCCTCTAATAAGCGAGTGTTCATCTTGATGAGCTGCTTTGCGGGCGTACAAGAACCCCAACGGCTCTTCATGCGCTGCTGTTTTATAGTTGGCATAGGCACATCAATACCTTGCTTGTGGTAGCGTTGATACACGACCTTTGCCCAATGAACAAAGACCTTCTCCCCTAAATTACGCCAATAACTTTGCATTAATTTATGCTTCGCTTCATAGGTCGTTCCTCGAGGTACCACCATAGTAAGGATAGCTTTTCCGTCAAAGCCGATATGAGGCTTCCCATCCTGCTCAACTAGACACAACGTAACAGGAATGCCGAGGATTGATAAGCTTTCACCATTCACATACTGTAACGCATCGACGCGCTTGGCATTCAATGCATCAATCTTATAACGAGCCCGCTCAATGAAGGGCATATTCTCGATAACAAACTTGTCCACCCTATAATCCGGCACATAGGCATTCGCCGACACATGGATCACACCATCCTTTGTAATGCGCATGTTCATGTTCTTCACACGCTTGATGGTTAACTCATATTCAATTCTGTCGCCATTATAGGTAATAGACCTAGTTGTTGAAGTATTCATACCTTTTATTTTATCATAAAACACTCATAAAATCGTAAAATTCTGGTAATTTTAATAGAAATACTTAGATTTTAATCAATACTGATTTTTATTAATTTGTAATATAAAATGACACCTATATCCCCTTTATGAGATATAGGTGTCATTATAATAAAGAGCAATCTAAATTCACTCTAAATAATTCTCTAACCCCAATTTATGTTCTGGTTTTAAGCGCATACTATCTCGTGCAGTGACTAACTTAACAAATAATTCTTCTATAACCTCCTTATCCTCTTTACTAAATTGACTATAATGATCTATAGCTATAATTTTATCTTTCAATTGTTTATCATGATTTCGTTCTTTGATTAATTCATTAATACTAAACTCTTTTGATTTACTAGAAACCGTTTCATTAATAAAATTATAATTTAATAAGTTATTAGAATAGTACTTCCATACTATACCAGTTTCTAAATCTATCTTAGTAATGCTTCCAAAATCAACATTATAGAATATATTATTAGA
>CAUHTB010000016.1 GCA_959608595.1 uncultured Veillonella sp.
GATCAGAATCATGTCATTTGTTATATTTCTGTATTACTCTATTGGATTACTTTCACCAAATTAACGGCGCAAGATACGAATAGAGTTCAAAATACAAAGGATGGATACACCAGTATCACCAAATACCGCCCACCACATGGATGCATAGCCCATAAGACCTAGTGCCATGATAAGAATTTTAACAGCAATAGCGAATACTACGTTTTGCCATGCTACGCGCAAAGTCGCTTTGGACAAGTCAAGGATATGTGCAATAGCAGTCAAGGATGGACGCATGAATACAACGTCTGCCGCTTCGATAGCCGCATCAGCACCGCTACCCATCGCGCCACCTACATCAGCACCAGCAAGCACTGGTGCATCGTTGATGCCGTCGCCTACGAACATAGTTGGACCATATTCAGAGCGAATATCTTGTACAACAGACAATTTATCTTGAGGCAACAACTGAGCACGTACAGCACTTACGCCAGTTTCTTTAGCGATGTAATTTGCACTTGCTTCAGCATCACCTGTAAGCATAACAGTTTTAATATCTTGACCATTAAGATTAGCAATCGCTTCCGCAGAGTCTGGGCGAGCTTCATCGGCGATGATGATACGACCTAAGTATGTATTACCTTCTGCTACAAGAACTTCTGTGCCATATTCAGCAGCTTCTGTTGGATAGCCTTGAACATTATAGCGTTCCATAAGACGACGGTTACCAATAAGTACTTGTTGACCATCTGCCATACCTACCATACCTTCACCAGCTAACTCTTGAACGAAATCAGAAGGTTCCACTGTAAGGCCTTGATCTTTTGCTTCAGACACGATGCTTGTTGCGATTGGATGTGTAGAAACGGCTTCGATAGCTGCCGCCATGGATAACAATTGACTGGAACTTACATGAGAGCCTACAGTTTCTACGCTGTGAACTTTGAACTCACCAGATGTGATAGTACCAGTTTTATCAAGAGCTACTGCTTTCACATTAGCCAACGCCTCGATAACTCGACCACCTTTTAGCAAAATACCGTGTTTAGACGCATTGCCGATACCGGAGAAAAATGCAAGTGGCACGCTAAGCACCAATGCACATGGGCAAGAAATAACGAGGAATGTTAAGGCTGTGTAGATCCATTTATGCCATTCACCTGTAATAAGGGATGGGATAATGGCAACAGCAAGAGCAAGGAATACAACGATTGGAGTGTATACGCGAGCAAAACGCGTAATGAAGCGGTCGATTTTAGGTTTAGAAGATGCTGCATTTTCCACGGCATCAAGAATTTTAGTAACCATGGATTCTTCAAGAACCTTATCTACACGCATCGTAATGCGACCAGATTCATTAATGCAACCAGACATAAGTTGAGTGCCAGGTACGGCGCGAACAGGAACAGGCTCACCTGTTACAGGTGCTGTATTAACGCGTGTTTCACCTTCAAGAACTGTACCATCTAGAGGGATTAAATCACCAGGACGAACTTCGATAGTCCAGCCCACTTCAACCTTTTCAGGAGCCATAACTATGATTTCACCACCGCAGCATGTATCAACAACGCGGACCTCTTGTGGACGCATATCGACAGCGTTCATGATTTCTGTACGACTGCGATCTGTAGCTTTTTCTTCGAAGAACTCACCGATACGGTAGAACAAGATAACGCCTACGGCCTCAGGTAATGCATCGATAGCAATAGCACCCAATGTAGCGATAGACATCAAGAAGTTTTCATCAAATACTTCACCTTTTAGGATATTACGACCTGCGATGCGCAATACTGGGAACGCAAGAAGAATATAGGCAATATAATAAATTGGAGTTTCAATGCTCTCTGGCAAGCTGATAGATGGCACAAAGGAAGTCAATGCTTCATAGATCATAAATAGCAAACCAGCTGCAATAACAGCAATTGTTACTGCATCACTGCCGTGGTCGTGATCATGACCATGGTCATCCATAGCCGCTTTAGATTTACGTTCATAATCAGCTACGGTTACGCCCTCTTCAATGGCATCACAAATGTCTTGAATATCACGTTTAAGAGCTTCGCGGTCTTCCCAAGAGCCGGTTAATTTTAATTGATGTGTAGCAAGTGTAAAATTGGCAGTCTCTACAACATCCATTTTACGGATACGATCTTCAATTTTTGCTGCGCAATTCGCACAGTTCAAATCCTTCAACAACAATGTTTCTTCCATGATATCTCCTTTGATAATAGTGAAAGCTTCTATCCTGTATTGTAAGTTAATAGGTAATATTTTTCTAATACTTATTAGACATATCTTGTTTCATATCTTGTTATATATGTTCCTAAACATTTTCATCAGATACTCTTTATATGAATATCTGTTCATATATTTATTTTAATAGACCATATAAAATATGTCAAGAAATTTTATCAAAAATAACTATGATAAAAATTGATAGCAAAATAGCCTATACTCATCATACATGAGCATAGGCCAAATCTATTTTTCTTCACTTTACAATTTACTTTACTGAGTTTCTTTATTTGATTACTTTACATTTTATATCAGTGCTATTATTATCAACTCTTCAAAGGTTCTTATTCAAAAAGATTAATTTCCTTTATATCTTTAAAAGCAATGGCTACGCCCTCAATAGATAGACTATGTGCAGGTTTACCTATCGCCTCGATAGAGCCTACTAACTCCGTATAGCAATGGCCCGTATAATAAAGGACTCGCACAAAGTCCCCTTCCACCAAGGATTGTATCGTACGATTTAACTCCTCTAATTGATCTTCAGACAACTCTACACGCGCCTCCTTAGGCCGTGCAACAGCTGATAATAAGGTCTCAAATCCCTTCAATGCCGCAAAGGGCATAAATTGTTTCGCCCGTTGTAAACGAGACATACGATGTTTCATTAATGTATACCTCTCCTTATGCGACTACTCTATTTTCAATTGCTGTTCTTCGTTCAATTGCCATTGTATCCATTACACTATTTATTCCCCATTATGGCCACCTACCAAGGTATTTCTAAAGCGCATTGTCCCTTCCTCTTGCAAGCTAGAGGCACGTAAAATAGCATTTTTACCGAACTGCTCCTTGATAGATAACATCGCCTCATGTACTTGCCGCTCCTTTTCCTCTTCCTCCGTCGCAAGAGAGCTAAATAAATCTATCTCCTGAGGTATAGCAGAGCGATTGACTAAATCCTCAAAGCTTACACCTACACGCCGTATAAGTTCATTTTTATAGCAATGTTGTTCATATAATTTAATTACTGCCGTCGTTAATGCTTGCAATGAATCAGTGTACTGTTTAAGCTTTTTAGAACCTCCAGTAGAGCGCACCATATCATCTGCATAACCAATATGAACATGAATATGGTTCGTAACCCCTTTGATTTGTAAAAGCTCTAGTACTAAGGACTCCACCATTTCCCGCATAGGCACGTATGCCTCTTCGTAAGTATAGTTACGCAACAAAATCTGGCTATGCGAGATAGAATGCTTAATAGGCCGATACGCATGAATATCTGCAATCGTACACGGCTCACGGCCCCAAGCATGATCGATGATGAGTTCGGCGTTAACGCCAAACTCCTTATATAGCTTAGCCTCTGGAACCATGGTAATACCATGCAAATCATAAGCTCCATATTTATGTAAGCGGTTGGCTATGCCCTTACCAATCTGCCAAATATCGGTCAAGGGCTGATGATACCAAATTTTCTCTTTAAAGAGGCTTTCATCAAGATATCCTATAAAATCAGGCGCATGTTTTGCGAGAATATCGAGAGCAATCTTGGCAAGGAACAAGTTTGTTCCAATCCCAACAGTGGCATAAATCTTGGTCGCCTCTAACACCGCATCAAGTAGCATCTGCGCTAGATCTCGAGGCGTTTTCTTGTAGAGCGGCAAGTAAGGCGTAATGTCGATAAAATACTCGTCGATAGAGTACACATGCACATCCTCAGGCGCCACATACTTGAGCAACACCCCGTAAATCTCAGCAGATACCTGCATATACCGCTTCATATGGGGCTTTACCGTCAAATACTCCACATGAGGCGGAATCTCAAAAAGACGCACACGATTCTTAACACCTAACTTTTTTAAAGCCGGTGAAATGGCCAATGTAATAGCCCCTTTGCCACGAGACCCATCGGCCACCACCAAAGGCGTTGTAAACGGATCCAGCCCCAAATCGGCGCACTCCACAGACGCGTAAAAACTCTTCAAATCAATGCACATATACATTCGATCCGTATCAGCTGAACCCATACAAACACCTCCTCAAACCGCTAAATACCTGAAGTTTATAAGAATTACAAGAAGAATAATTTCTATGATTAGTATAACAAAAATACAGAGTATTTTCAAACATATGTTTGTTATTATAGTGGCAAATTTGGGACATAAAAATGAAAAAGTACCTACTATTAGACATCAAATCTAATAGTAGATACTCTTAAGTACGTGTATAACTTAATCCAATATGGTTTCTTTAGGACTTCTATTTCCAGTTCTTCCAACAATACAATGAAAACTATCTAGTGCCACTATATTGATGGGACACCTTCATATGTACAGTGATAAAAAGAAAGGACTATACTTATGCAGCGACATCAGGTCACGAGGAGCAAAGAAGTATAGTCCTTTCTTTTTAATTAAAATGTAGCTATGTCACGGGGCCCCATCAATATAGGCACACCCACGATAGTTTTCATTATTGTTCCGGCCCCATGTCTCGGAATTCCACGTCTCTAAATTGTGTTAATTCCCCAATGAATTGGAGTTCCACGGTACCGACGGAACCATTACGGTGTTTACGAATGAGGACTTCTGCATTGTCCCCTTTTTCGGAGTTTTCATCGTAATATTTATCGCGGTACAAGAAGATAACGATATCCGCATCTTGTTCAAGGGAACCAGATTCACGAAGGTCGGAAAGTACAGGCCGTTTATCTGGTCTGCTTTCAACACTACGAGATAACTGAGACAAGGCGATAAGCGGTACATTAAACTCACGAGCGATCAATTTAAGGTTACGAGAGATTTCAGATACCTCTTGTTGACGGTTTTCACTGCCCTTGCCGGAGTTGCGGCCTTGCATCAACTGAATATAGTCGACGATAACGAGATCTAGACCATGTTCTACCTTAAGGCGGCGCAATTTAGAGCGCATATCTTGTACGGTAAGGCCCGGCGTATCATCGATAAAGAGCTTAGACTTGCTCATGCGATCCGCAGCAGCGATAACCTTTTCCCAATCAGCAGGGTCCATGTTCGCACGGCGCAATTTTTCAGAGCTTACACCTGCCACGGAGGAGAGGATACGACCAACGAGCTGTTCCTTGCCCATTTCTAGGGAGAAGAACGCTACCGTCTTGTCGTACAACATCGTTACGTTTTGAGCGATGTTCAAGGTGAAAGCCGTTTTCCCCATCGCCGGACGGGCTGCTACGAGGATAAGATCAGATTTTTGTAAACCATTAAATACATGGTCCACATCTTTAAAACCTGTTGGAACACCTGTAATAGCACCATCATGCTGTTGCAATGCATTTAATTTATCTAAGTTAGATAACACAACCTCCCCAATAGGAGCAAAGGATGATTCAGACTGTGTTTGACCACTTACGTCCAATACCATTTGTTCCGCCTTGTTAAGGATAGCTGTTGGCTCATCTTCGCCAGCGTACGTCATGCCTACGATTTTATTCCCTGCATCGATAAGGCGGCGCAACTGAGCTTTCTCACTAATGATTTTCGCATGTTCCTCTACATTGTAGGACACCGATTCATTAGCCAAAGATGTAATATATGCAAGACCGCCTACCGCATCGAGACGCTTACGACGATCTAGCTCTTCACCAACCGTGATAAAGTCCGCCGTCTTGTTAGCATGCACGATTTCTAAGATAGCATCATAAATAATACGATGCGCATCGCGGTAAAAGTCTTCAGATTTTAGAATACTCGTCACTGTATCGACAACGGCACCCGAGTTGGATCCATTCGTTAATAAAGCTCCCAAAACGGCTTTTTCCGCATCTAAATTATGCGGTGGAATGCGTACATCCATGATAATCCCCTTTATAAAACCACTATGGATAAAAGAATTCACCATACTCAAAGAGCATGGTGAACACTATTATTCAGCTACTACGTTAACCTTGATAGTACTTGTAATTTCAGGATGAACACGAACGAGTACATCATGTACGCCTAATGTTTTCAATGGTTCTTTGATTTCGATTTTCTTTTTATCGATATCTACTTTGTATTGAGCTTTAGCGGCATCGGAAATATCTTTTGCAGTAACGGAACCGAATACACGACCTTCTTCGCCCATGCGAACTTTTACAGTTACTTCAACCTTAGTCAATTGGGCTGCCAAGATTTTAGCCTCATCATTGGCAACCGCTTTATTGTGAGCGATGGATTCTTGCTTTTGTTTCGCATTATTTACGTTAGTTGCTGTACCTTCAAGGCCAAGACCTTTTTTGATTAATACATTACGGCCATATGCATCGCTAACTTCAACGATTTCGCCTTTTTTACCAACCTTTTTAACGTCTTCTAACAATACTACTTTCATTGTTCTTCCTCCTCTTTCTCTGCGGAATGAAGGGCTTCAAGAGCATGGTCTAAAATAGCCTTCTTCGCTTCCTCTATCGTCATACCTTGTAATTGGGCACCAGCCACGGTTCTGTGACCACCGCCACCCAAGGCTTCCATTACAACCTGTACATTTACCTTGCCTTTGGATCGAGCGCTAACGCCGATACCGCCGTCATTCAAGGAATACAGTACAAAGGCTGCTTCAATATCTTCATTACTGATGAGCATATCCGCACTTTGTGCAGCTAATGCCATCATATCCTTCAGACCTTCAGGTGCTACAGAGATAGCAATCCCTTCAGTTCGATTGGCTTCAAATACCATTTTAGCACGCAATTGAACAGAATCGAAGGTTTCAATAAATAATTGTTTAACCCGTTCAATATCTGCCCCTGCACGGCGCAAGAATGCAGCCGCTTCAAAGGTACGTGCCCCAGTTTGTTGCACAAAGTTCTTCGTATCAAGCACAATACCAGCATAAATACCTGTAGCTTCTGCCTTTGAAAGTTTTACGCCACCACCTGCGTATTGTACAAGCTCTGTAACAAGCTCAGATGTGGACGATGCAGTAGGTTCCAAATAAGTAAGTAATGGATTTTCTACAAAGTCCGCTGCACGGCGGTGATGATCGATAACGATGCGTCGTTCAGAAATTTCAAGAGCCTCTTGAGCTGCTACCATTTCTTGGCGATGTGTATCACATACAATAGTGAGCGTATTAGCGTCTACCCAAGCTTTTGCCGCTTCAGGGGTGATGATATGTTCTGTCCAGAACTCATCTTCTTTCAGAACAGTTACCATTTTATCAATGGCGCTCGTTTCCTTTGAAAGTACGATGCGTAATTCTTTACCCAAGGTACGTGCAATAGCTACAACACCGATAATACCACCTAACGCATCATAATCTTCACGCTTATGACCCATCACAAGGATTTTATCGGAATCAAGCATAAGCTCATGTAAGGCTTGTGATACAACACGAGCACGAACACGAGTATTCTTCTCAACGCCAGCTGTATTACCGCCAAAGAAGCGGGTGCTTTCACCATCCATAATACACACTTGGTCACCACCGCGACCTAATGCAATATCTAGAGCAGCACGAGCTCGGCTTGATACCTCTTTTACAGAGCCTACGTTCTCGCTAATACCAATAGAAATTGTAGCTGGCACTTGACGGGGAGAAGGCAATTTACGGATTTTCTCAAGAATTTTAAATCCATTTTCCTCCATCGCATGAAGTGCATCGCGAGAAATGGCAAAGGTATACATATCGTCTTGGAAGTTACGGATAAAGCCTTCATAACGGTCAATCTCATCCATAATGATATTATTAATATCGCTCCAGACACTAGTATACTCGCGGTCACTAAGACCTTTTGTCAATTCTTCGAGATTATCGATTTGAATCATGCCCCACACAGGTTGATCTTCTTCAGCTTTAATACGGGCCTTTTCGAGAGCCGTAATGTCCTTAAAGTACAGAGCCATGACTGCATGTTCGGCCAATTCATCTTCGCTATTGATATCTGGTCGCGTATCACGAGGATCGATAAATTTATAGATGATTTGGAAATATCTTTCATCATATTTCTCCGTCATATATCCGGATTTGCCCCAGATTTTATCGATACGGAAGCCAGGCAATAGAGCTGACATTTTTTGAAGTTTATTCCAGTCTACTGTAACCCAGTCTGCAAAGACACTATTATTCCATACCAAGGTGCCTTGTTTATTAACAAGAACAATGCCCATTGGCAAGTTTTGTAAAGCAAAGTTAGAAGCTTGTGTGACGTTTTTCATCATCGCCCCAAACTGTTCCCTTGCTAAACGACGCCGGTTATGAAGGGTATTGTAGTTAACCAAATATGCCGCTACTACGATAATTAATGCTAAAACTGCAATGGCCCAGTTCAAATAGGCCAGCAATAATAACAATAATACGATAACGGTAATAATGGTAACTTCTAAACCTTCCCATTTCCGTTGAAAGGATTTCATAACGGCCTCCTTTCTATTACAAGCTACGTTTTTGGAAACGTGCTCGCATATCTAAAAACATATCTAAAATACCATATATAACGAGTGCCATTGGACTCATCACATACAGGAAGCCTATGATAGCAAACTTAAAGATGCCTGCCAAGTTATAAGACTTCATAATGGATAACAAGCATGTAATACCATTGAGACCACATATCATGCCACCCAACAAAGCAATATTAAGGCCTATATCTGAAAGAATACCATTAGCATAGCCCAAGTACTGACCGCCATAGGCAAGGATAATACCTATTGCTAATGTACCAGCACCCCAAATCGGCATTCGCCACGTATCCATTGTTGGCAACGTACGCATAACACTATTTGTACGACGACCAA
>CAUHTB010000017.1 GCA_959608595.1 uncultured Veillonella sp.
ATGGGGCATTTGGGCCTGGTGATACAATCTCTATTTACCATGATGGTAAAGAAATCGGTCGAGGTCTTATTAACTATGGCATCGAAGATATGAAGGCCATTAAAGGTCATAATACAAATGATATAGCTCAAATTTTAGGAATTAATACAACCTATGATGAAGCAATACATCGTAATAATCTAGTTTTATTACATTGAGGATATCCTATGAACCAGTATGAAGAAATTTGTAAAGATATGGGTCAAAGAGCTAAAGCGGCATCCTTTGAATTGGCTCAAATTGATCAAGGTACATTAGATTCTGCATTATTGGCAATCGCTGATGCTGTAGAAGCACAAACCGATGAAATTATGGCCGCTAATCAATTAGATCTAGATAAATCTGGGGATTATAATGTACCTCAAACCATGATTGATCGATTAACATTAACACCTAATCGTATTGCTCAAATGGCAGAAGGTGTTCGTCAAGTGGCGACTCTTGAAAGCCCTGTGGGATCTGTTATGGAAACGATTACACGTCCTAATGGCTTGACTATAGAAAAAAGAGCAGTACCTTTTGGTGTTATTGGTATTATTTTTGAAGCGCGCCCCAATGTGACTATCGATGCTGGTGTACTTTGTTTAAAAACTGCAAATGCTACTATATTGCGCGGTGGTAAAGAGGCATTCCATACTAACCAAATTATTGTGTCTATTATGCGCAATACCTTAGAAACTCTTGGAATTACGCCAGATGCGATTCAACTCGTGGAGGTTCTAGAGCGAGAGATGGTTGGCGTATTACTGCAACAACGTGAATATATTGATGTTGTTATTCCACGTGGTGGAGCAGGACTCATTCGCCGTGTTGTTAATGAAAGTAGTATTCCTGTAATTGAAACGGGGAGTGGTGTATGTCATACCTTTGTCGATGAATATGCCAATCTAGATATGGCGTTAGAAATTGCTATTAATGCAAAGGTACAGCGTCCATCTGTATGTAACTCTATGGAGACTCTATTAGTACATCAAGCTGTAGCTGCTGAGTTTTTACCTCGTCTTGATGTGGCGTTACAAGAATATGGGGTACGAATTCACGGCGATAATGCTGTAGCTCAATATATGGGTAATACAATTCCTTTAACAGATGATTCTTTCAATACAGAATATAATGATATGGACTTAAATGTACGTATTGTTGATACTCTTGAGGAAGCAATCGATCATGTGAATTTATATTCTACACATCATTCAGAAGCTATAGTAACAGATGAACCAATGCGTGCAAAAGCATTTATGAACTTAGTAGATTGTTCTACAGTTTATCACAATGCATCAACTCGTTTTACTGATGGTTTTGAATTTGGTTTTGGTGCGGAAATTGGTATTAGTACCCAAAAGCTTCATGCTCGCGGACCAATGGGATTACAGGCACTAACATCATATAAATACTTTGTATTTGGAGAAGGCCAAGTTCGAAAGTGAAGACCGTATATTACTTAATAAGGGCATACTACAGATATATTCAGACTCCAAAAGGTCGATACGAATGGATATCCTATGGAAAGGCATTGCTCTTGTTTATCGTTATCTGTGTCATTGTCATTAAGGGTGTGGCATTATTATGGTAGAGAAACGTCGTATAGGAATCATAGGTGGAACATTTAATCCTATCCATTTAGGGCATCTAATGATTGCTGAGGTGGCTTGTGAAAGCTTTAACCTAGAAAAGGTAATTTTTGTACCTGCCAAGGTTCCGCCTCACAAACAACATGATGTAATAGATAGTCGTCATCGATATGCTATGACGGCAGCAGCCGTATCAGATAATCCTAATTTTGAGATTTCTGATGTAGAGATGCGTCGAGAAGGCCCTTCGTATACAGTTGATACTATTCAACATTTTAAGGTCCTTTATGGACCAAATGTTGAATTTTACTTTATCGCTGGTACTGATACAATTCGTGCATTACCAACGTGGAAGTTTATTGAGGAATTATTAGATGAGGTCCACTTTATTGGCGCTACAAGACCTGATGGATCAAGTGCAATTGACGAAACATTAGCAATTTTAGGCCCTAAAGCATGTGAAAAAATACATCTTATGGAGGTTCCTGAGATGAAATTATCTGCTACGTATTTACGAGAACGTCTACGCTCTGGTAAAACAGTTCGATATATGTTGCCAAAATGTGTGGTGGAATATATTGAGGAACACCATATTTATGGGAAGGAATAAAGGATGTTATCATTTGATGAAATACAACTTAGAGTGAGTCAATGGCTGAGCAAGAAACGATTTAAGCATACTCTTGGCGTTGTGGAATCGGCTACTCATTTAGCTAAGCTTTATGGCGTTGATGTGGAAAAGGCTAGATTAGCTGCATTACTACATGATTGCGCTAAAGAATTGCCTTTACAGGATATGCAAAATCTTGTGAAAAGTGAATCTTATGATGCTGATCAAGAATTATTAAGTAATGGCAATCTTTTACATGGTTTAGCTGGTATGATTCGAGCAAAAAAAGAGTTTTCTATATCTGATGATGAGGTTTTAGAAGCTATTCGAGTTCATACGACTGGAAAGGTACATATGTCTACGCTAGATAAGGTGATATTTTTGGCAGACTATATTGAGCCTAATCGAAATTTTCCCGGTGTGGATGAGTTGCGTAACGTTTCAGAACTAGATTTAGATAAGGCTGTATTGCTTGGTTTTGATAATACTATTATTCATCTTATAGAGCAAAATTTATCGATTTATCCGTTGACCATTCTTGGTCGTAATGATGTGTTACAATCTTGTAAATAATGGAGTTTATATATGGAAGAACGTGAACGAGCAAGAGCTCGCCGTCGTAGAAGAAGACGTCAACAAAAGTCATCTGTTAAATGGCCTAGATTTATAGTAGCTGTTATTGTAGTACTTGCCCTACTTGGGGGTATAGGCTATGGTTTGTATACTGGGGTATCTTATGTGTATAGAGCTGTTACAGGTACTACTGAGACAACTGATACGGCTGTAGATAATGGAAATAAACAAGATGGTAATACTGTATCTGTAGAACAAAAAGGATTAGATAAACCATTATACATTCTTGTTGTCGGTACTGATGATAATAATCCTAGTCAAAGTGATAGTCTATTCTTGTTATCCATTAATTTAGATCAAAAAACAATGGATGTTATTGGCATTCCTAGTAATAGTAAAATTGATAATAGAGATCAGACAGATGCAAGTATGCTCAATAGCATCTATGAAAAAGGTGGTATTGATCTAACAAAAGCTGTCATTGAAGATATGTTCCATATTTCTATACCATATTATGTTGTAGTTAATCAAAATGCTTTCAAAAAGACTAACGATGTATTAGGAAATCAACAAATTTATGTAGAACAGACTATGGAACACGTAGATGCAGAGGGAAATAAAGATATTGATTTGCAACGAGGATATCAAACATTAGATAGTGATAAGGCTTTATCCTATTTACGGTATTCTGATCCAAAACACGATACATTTACACGTGTACAACGACAAGAAAGATTTTTGAAACTTTGGGTAGAAGAAGAGCATAATTCGTTCTTCTTAACAAATGCATGGCATATTTGGAGAATTTGGGATCATTATGATAGTAATATTTCTACATTAGATGCCATTAAGCTTGTGTATAATGCTAGCAAAATTAATAAGGAAGAGATTCATTTCTATATTCTTCCTGGTGAAAAAGAGTTAGTTGGCGATATGACATATTGGAAGGTAAATCCAACTGAAGCACAACGATTAGTAGGCATTACGATGGGAAATCTACCAGCCAATGAAATGACACAATTTGTTACAGCTCCAACCAATAGCACAGCTAAGGTTGCACCTGAATCAGAACATAATGGCGGTACTATCACAAAGCCATCAGAACCGGGTGATGAGAGTACTAATAAACGTTAAAAGGGGAATAGTATGAAAAATAAAGAAGAAGTTAAACAAATCGTATTACAATTAGCACAAGCTGCTTTTGATAAAAAAGGCAGAGATATCGAAATTCTCGATTTAGAAGGCGTATCTATGTTAGGGGATTACTTCCTAATTGCTAGTGCAAATAATATTAAGCAGTCTCAGAGTATTGCTGATGAAATGGAAGATAAAGCTGCAGAATTGGGCATGACAGTAAATCATAGAGAAGGTTATCGCGAAGGTGAATGGATTTTACTTGATTTTGGCGATATTATTTGTCATGTCTTTGGTGGTGATGAGTTGCGAGAATTCTACGGTTTAGAAGAATTATGGAATGATGCAGTTCGAGTTCCATTTGAAGGAGTATAGTATGGCTACAGAATTGTTGGAAAATACAATTGCCACATTAAAAGTATTGCGTACTAGTGATCAAGGGGCTTTTCTAGATGGTCAAACTGGCAATACAAATGATGATATTTTGCTCCATAAGGATCAACAAACATCTCCTGTTGCCATTGGTGATGAAGTAGAGGTATTTTTATATCGCGATCCAAAGGGTCGTTTGACTGCTTCTATGCGTTTACCAGCGATGAAGGTAGGGCAAATTGGGTATGTTGAGGTAATCAATACTACAAACTTTGGCTGTTTCGTAGAGGTTGGTACTGAGCGTGGTATCTTCATGCCTCACGCAGAGATGCGTGGTCGTCCTCAAGTGGGCGAAAAAGTTTGGGTTCGTCTCTATACAGATAAATCTGGTCGTTTTGCGGTATCTATGGATGTTGATGACGAAATGCGTCGCGCATCTAAGGCTGCTACAGATGCTAAAGTAGGACAACTTGTTAAAGGCGCTATCTACAACTTGACTAGTGATGGGGCATTCTTCATCACTCCTGAACGATGGATTGCCTTTTTACATCGTTCTGAGATGACTAGAAAATTAAAGGTTGGAGAAATGGTTGAAGGTCGTGTTACCTTTAAACGTGATGATGGTCGTGTCAATGTATCGATGCGTCCTACTAAGGAAAAGGCACTCATTTCTGATGGAGACATTATAATGGAGTACCTTCTTAATCGTGGAGGCAAGATGCCATATAGCGATGAATCTTCTGCGATGTTGATTAAAGATAAATTTAATATCAGTAAAGCTGCCTTTAAGCGTGCTTTAGGGCATTTGATGAAAGAGAAAAAAATTGTTCAAGATGATGGTTGGACATTGTTAACTGAAACAGGACGTCAATGGACACCTCCTGTTGGTAATGAATCACAAGAAGAGGAATAAAGGCGATGAAAATTGTCATTGTAGGTGCTGGTAAGGTTGGCTATTCCTTGGCACAACGCTTGATACAAGATAATCATGATGTATATGTAATTGATCGTTCTCCAGAACGTATACAAAATCTTGAAAATACACTAGATGTTAGCCTTGTTCAAGGAAATGGCAGTGATATACAATTGCTCAACGAAATCGGTATGGATGATGTAGGAATGTTTATTGCTGTTACCGATTCTGATGAAGTAAATATGTTATCTTGTTCTGTAGCTAAAATTACAGGTGTTCCTACAACGATTGCTCGTGTGCGAGATAATACCGTAGCAGAACATATGGATGATGAGATGCGTGCTAAATTAGGGGTCGATTTATTTATCAATCCTGAAATGGTTACGGCTCAAGAGCTTTTACAAATTCTAGAGACTCCATCAGCTATTGATGTAGAAGATTTTGGCCAAGGTACTGTACGCCTTATGGAATTTAAGATTACAGATGATATTCCATTAATAGGTCAACCTTTAAAAGAAATTAAATTCCCTGAAGGTGTTTTACTAGTAGGGGTTTTACGTTATGGTGAAATGATTATTCCCCATGGTGAAAGTATTCTACAAGTTGATGACAGTGTATTCTTCTTAGGCTTAAAAGAGTCTGTTGAAGAAGTGGAAAATCTTTGGTTCCATAATCACACTACATTTTATAAACGGGCTGTTATCATTGGGGCTGGTCTATTAGGTAGAAATCTAACAGTTCTTTTAGAACAAGCTGGATTCTCTGTTAAGGTCATTGAAAAAGATTTTAACCGCTGTGAAAAACTTGCTAATCTTGTGGATAAGTCCATGGTTATCAATGGAGATGCTACAGACTTTGACCTTTTAGAAGCAGAAGAAATTGCAGATAGTGATGTTATAATTGCTGTTACAGATGATGATAAGCTCAACTTGCTCGTTGCTCTTGTAGGCAAGCATATGGGCATACCAAAGACAGTTGTGCGCGTAGGTCGACCTGAATACATTATGCTTATGGAACAAGTGGGTATTGATGTGGTATTCTCGCCACGTTTATTTACAGCGAGTCAAATTTTACGTTTCGTGCGCAGTGGAGAAGGTGTTTTATCTATTTCGACCTTTGAAGGTGGAAAAGCGGAATCTATAGAGGTTGCCATTACAAGTGAATCACCTGTGGCTGGCAAACAATTAAAGGACATCCGTTTACCAGGGAAGGCGTTAGTTGGTGTAATTTTACGTGGTGATGAAGCTATCGTACCACGTGGTAATACTGAAATCTTAGATGGAGATCACATTGTTCTATTTGCGTTACCTGAATCTGTAAGTAAATTACTTAAATATCTTACCTAGTATGGAGGGACTATGCGCATTCAAATTGTCATGTCCTTAGTGGGGCGATTATTATATATCTTTGGGATTTTTACATTAATTCCTTTTATATATGGTATTGTATTTGAAACTGCATATTGGTCGTTTTTGGTTACTACTGGTATTTCATTTGGCTTAGGTGGACTTTTATCCTATTATGGTCATGAAACTCAAAGCTTTAGTCTTCGTGATGGGTTTTTAGTTGTATCAGCTACATGGATATTAACTATTATCTTAGGTTCCTTACCATTTATTCTTAGTGGTATATTAACCAATGTATTTGATGCTCTATTTGAAGCTACATCAGGGATTACAGCAACTGGTGCTACAATTATTAATAGTGTAGATGATTTACCTAAGACATATGTTTTATGGCGTGGACTAATGCACTGGATTGGTGGGATGGGGATTATTGTCCTTATCTTATCGTTCTTAAAGAACTTAGGTGCAGATGCAGCTCATATGTTTAATGCAGAAGCATCGGTACCAAAACCTGGTGTTGTTATGCCTCGTATTCAATCAATGGCCAGTAAACTTTGGCGTTTATATGTTGCTTTTACCGCCATTTGTTTCGTTATGCTATGGGCTGGTGGTATAGAGCCTTTTGATGCATTAAATTATGCATTTTCCATTATTGCTACAGGTGGTTTTGCACCTACATCTGCAGGTACATTTATTTATGAACAAAGCAACTATATCTGTTTTGTATTTATATTTTTCATGATACTTGCTGGTGGTAATTTTGCAGTATATTATAATGCACTGCAAAGAGGCATTCGTGTTTTGATTGATGATTTTGAAACACGTATGTATTGGCTAGTTATTTTTATTGGAATTGCTATAATATCAATTTCGATGGCAGTACAATCAAATATTAATGATCCAATTCAAATCTTTAGAGATGTTTCCTTTAATTATGTATCGATTCAAACTGGTAGTGGATTTGCTGTAAGCGATTATGATTTATGGCCAGCCGCGGCACAGATGATGTTATTTATTTCATCATTTTTTGGTGGTTGTAGTGGTTCTACAACAGGGGGCGTAAAAATTATTCGCCTCATTATTCTAATTAAGAGCAGCATTATTTATTTAAGAAAATCAATTCATCCTGAGATGGTACAAGTAGTGCGCATTAATGGTAAACCGATGCCTACTAAATGGATACAGATGGCACAGCAATTTTTATTTTTATATTTAATGATTTACGTTATATCTGTTTTCCTTATGACTTGTTCTGGAATGTCTACTTATGATGCGATGCAAATTATAACAGCTTTTCTTAGTAATGTAGGCATTGGATTTGGTGGTTTTGGGCCTACAGATGCCTTTGGTAGTATGTCTGATGGTGCTAAATGCGTAGCAATGGCAGACATGTTATTAGGTCGTTTGGAATTATTTACAATTCTTGTTATGCTTCATCCTCAATTCTGGGAAGGGTATTTTATAAAAAAACAATCTGCTAAACGGTATCGTATCCTATAGGAGGGCGAATAATATGAATATTATAAAACGCCCTCTAGGGCTTTATAAAGCAAATTGTTATGTATTAATTAAAGATGGAAAATCTCTTATTATTGATCCCGGGTTTCATAGTAAGCATATAATTGAAATGGTAGGAGATTCTGAGCCTATAGCAGTATTATTAACACATGGTCATTGTGATCATGTATCGGCTCTTGATGAGGTTTGTGAGTATTATAATATTCCTGCTTATTTACATCCTTTGGATCAAGAGTTATTACAACTAATCCGACGTAGACCTAGTGTATATAAAAAGAAGATGTACACGAATTGTAAAGATTTAGTGGCCGGTAAATTAGAAGTAGGGCCTTTTAAAATAATCGTACATCATACACCAGGTCATAGTGCTGGCTCAGTTTGTTTGGAGATTGGTGGACATCTTTTTTCTGGAGATACTTTATTCAAACAAAATGTAGGAAATACCGACAACTATAAGAGTAATCCCCATGATTTAATCATTAGTTTGAAGCATATATTAACGTTGTCAAAGAATTTAATCGTCGAACCAGGACATAAAGAATCTACAACATTAAAAGATGAAGAAGAATTCATCAAAAATATTGTAGGATAGTGTTGACAAAAGTCCTGATAACAGATATACTAAGCAAGTACTTTGGATACGGCCCCGTGGTGTAGCGGTTAACATGTCGCCCTGTCACGGCGAAGATCGTCAGTTCAAATCTGATCGGGGTCGCCATTCATGCCTCGGTAGCTCAGTTGGTAGAGCAACGGACTGAAAATCCGTGTGTCGACAGTTCGATTCTGTCCTGAGGCACCATGTACATGCGGGAATAGCTCAGCGGTAGAGCACCGCCTTGCCAAGGCGGGGGTCGCGA
>CAUHTB010000018.1 GCA_959608595.1 uncultured Veillonella sp.
TTAAATGTCCTTTGCTTTCAAAAAACTGCAAGTATGCTTGACGCAGTTCATTACCCTTCATGTGTATATTCCTCCTAAAATTATTTACTCTTCATTATATCGTAAAAATGACATAAAATCTATTAAAAACATTGAGATTATGCGGAATTTACCGACTTTCACAATAGCAAACACAAGGATAAAATTCAATATTTCTAGAAATAAGAAAAAGAGGTTATACAAATCAACAGAACATAATTGATTCGTATAGCCTCTTTTAAAGCTAGTATGTATTGGTTTATATAACGCGTTTTGCGCCAATATAGCGTTCACCCCAATAGCCAGTATCAAGATCTGCTACTGCGACACCACGACTGGAAGTGGCGCTGATGAACTTGCCATCACCAATGTAAATACCGGAGTGAGATGGACCTGGTTCATATGTTTCAAAGAATACCAAATCCCCTGCTTTTAAGTTTGCACGAGAAACCTCAACACCTACGTTATATTGTTCATCTGCTAAACGTGGCAAAGAAATACCTTGTTTTGCAAATACATATTTAACGTAACCAGAGCAGTCGAAACCACTTGGTGTAGTACCACCAAATACATATGGTACACCGCGGTATTTGTCTGCCTCCGCCAAAATAGCATGAATGCTATTTGGTGTTTCGTTTTTCGTAATATTATTTAATTTAATATTTTTGCCAGTAATGGATTGACCAGCAACACGACGAGATGTCGCATTGTTGTTTGTGAAAGCGGATTTTGTTGCTACTGCTTTAGTCGCTGCATTTTGAGTCAATACTGCCTTCGTAGAACGAGGAGCACCCATCAATGCATTATACGTAGCAGGGCCTACGATACCATCCACCGGAAGGCCACGATCTTGTTGGAACAGACGAACTGCCCACTTCGTTTCCTTACCATATACACCATTTTTATCTGTAGCATTATAGCCGTGTTTAATTAGTTGTTGTTGAACCGCTGTAACACTTTTGCCCTTATCACCATATTGTAATGTTGTTGCGCCAACCATGGCTGTTGTGGCACACACAAAAGTTAATGTTAATGCCGTTATTTTAACCTTACTATATTTTGACTTCATATGCTTCCTTTCCAAAAACTTTTAAAGTAAGTTATTTATTCAAAATATACTAACCGTCTATTTATTTGCATTCACAAATACAGCTAGTCTTCTTTGCTCTTGTTGGTATAAGCCTCTGGTGCCATAAAAACATCTGCACTACTTGGTCCGAGTAACGGAGCCTCTTCATGCTCTTCAAAATTTATAGCTGACTTAACCCAATACAAAGGCCGTTGCTTCACCTCTTCAAAAATACGACCTACATACTCGCCAATAATTCCCAGTCCGACGAGTTGAATTCCACCAATAAACAAAATTGATACGCCCAAGGTAGTCCATCCATTCAATGCTTGTCCCGTAAGATATACATACAAGAGGTGCAATATAAGCAAGAAGCTTAACCCACCACATAGTACACCGACGTACAAGGCAGCCCGTAAAGGAACCCTTGAAAAAGCGGTTACCCCATCGAGAGCAAATCGTATCATTTTACGCACACTAAACTTTGAGACACCTGCAAAACGAGGTGGCGCCACAAAGTGCAACTCAGCTTGTCTATACCCCAAGGCACCGACAATACCGCGCAAGAAACGACCATGTTCTCTAAACCGTTTCAATGTGCCCAATGCTTTACTATTCATGAGACGGAAATCAGATCCACCTTCAACAATAGGAACATCGGCCATTTTGTTCATTAGTTTGTAATAATACTTAGACGTGAAAGATTTAGCCCAACTAGCATCTTCAGTTGAATCGCGTATGGTGCGCACCACATCATAGCCTGACTCCCACAACCTAACAAGTTCAGGAATCAAAGCCGGTGGATGCTGCATGTCACCGTCCATTGTAATAACTGCATCTCCATGAGCATAATCAAGACCACAAGTAAGTGCAGTCTGATGCCCAAAATTACGAGCAAGCAATAACACTTTGACATGTTTATCATTGTAAGCAATTTCACGCAATATCATAGCTGACGAATCACTAGAACCGTCGTCTACGAAGATTAGTTCATAATCGTACGTGAGTCCTGACATAACATCAGTTACAGCTTTATAAAAATTCGCTATGTTCTCTTCTTCGTTATATACAGGCACTACAATAGAAAGTAACATAAATCCTCCAAAGTATTTTACTCACATATTTTAAGTTAATTAGTAAATTAAGGCAAATCATCGAGGTTAACAATAGAAAAAATAATATCTATAATCCCAGTAATCATGCGATTTCTACAAACTCTATCGATATTTCTCTTCATTTACTCTATATATAAGTATGATGAATAAGTTATCATTTCACTTATTCGAACAACTACTCAATAATCCATATTATAAAATAAATTTATATCACTAAAAATCTATAAAATACTGTTAATTACTGATTTAATCGCTAATTAATCAAAATATAAAATATATTTTTTCTATAAATATAAGAGTCTTAACTCATTTCATCTTAAATTCATAAAACTTAAAATAATTTTACTAATCACTCTGTGCATAAACCAATTATATATGCCCCAAAATATGCATAAAATACTAATAATATAAAAAACTAACATTATGGTATTAACAAAATAGATTTACTAAAATCTTTTCATCAATAGAGAAGAAAGAGACCCTTATTAGGGTCTCTTTTATTATAGGCCAGCAGCATCAATCCAAGATTGTAAATCTTCCTCTGCAAGCTCCATATCCTCTTCATATGCACCAGCTACCACAGGATACTTTGAAACCTCTACGGTGTGCAAAATCGAATCATCTCGGCCATTTTTAAAAGTTCCAATCCAAATTCCAGAGAATTGAGATTCATACCACTCTACAGGCTGATCAGTTTCATTGAAGTTAATCGTAATATGACCACGGCCAAGTGTTTCTAATACTTCCACTTGTTCTTCCTCTGTGAGCCCTGTTTTCTCAATATAAATTGAATATGTCTCACCCGTTTCTCGCAAGTTTTTAAGAGCTAAACGCAACTCATTTAAAACAGCGCGAACATTACTATAATTCTCAATCATAAATACTCCTATTAGAGATACTCTTTATATCCTATAAACGCATTATTTTAAGTATTAAGCTCTGCAGTTACGCCCCATTCTTGTAGAACATGTAATACACGCTCTTTTACCTCTGGTAATGCTCGTTGTACAGGCGCACTAGGTTCAAAGCCAATTTCTAATGATTCTGGTTCTACGCCAATAACCACTGCATCCTCTAATGGGTCCTCTTGAATAGCACGAATACGTAAAATATCTTGCATCCCTACTTCATGTACAGAAATATGCTCTGTAAAATATTGTTCTAATTCCTTATGAGGAAACTCATATATAGTTCCTGGTGCTTCTCCACCATTGATAGCATCTACAAGAAGAATTTTCTTCATTCCACGCATATACGTAAGTAGCTCCATCCCCATTGTGCCACCATCAATAATGGAAATGGCTGGTGTGAATGTGAAAGATTCTTTCAACTCTTTCACTACATGAACACCTAATCCCTCATCAGTAAGCAATATATTCCCTACGCCAAGTAGAACAATTTCATTATTTCCATCATCATAAAGGCTATTTAAATCAATACGCGGACCCTCAGAGTCCGCGTATTGTTCCAAGCCGCTGATGATATCAGTACTTGTATTAGTCATTATCTTGTAATTCTCTTTCTCTAGGATCGTTAGGATCACTTGGACGATATGTAGTACCAGATGGTTTATCGATACGTTCACCACGACGGCGTTTACCGTTTAGATCTTCAATATCGATTGGATCATGCGCATAATACTTCATACCGGAAACCATAGCAGATACTTCGCCAGATTCCTCCATAACGTCTTCACGGAATGCCATGTACACGTGAACGATAGTAAAGAACAAGAATCCCCACGCAATATAGTGATGAATAATGTGAACCTTATATTCACCACCAAATAATGTAACAACTGGTGCGAATAGGGTTCCTAGAATACCATTAGGGTTAACCATAGAAAACATTGCAAAACCCGTTAAGATTTCAAAGAAAAACATTACATATACCATCATATATGCAGTTCTTGCTAAGGAGTTACGAAGCCAATGATGTTCATGTTTTTGTGGAATCATCAAATAATGCAATGTAGTTTCTTTAAGACCATACCAATACCGTTTTTGGCGGAATTTAGGTAATAATCTATCTCCTCGATTCCAAAGAGCACCTGCAAAACGGAAAATAAAGGAGAATGTTAAGATAACCCCTGCAATGAAATGGATACGACGCATAGTTTCCATAGAGAACCAGCCATCAATAGCAAAGGTTGGCTCTGGATTACCTGTGATAGCCGCAAATCCTGGATCACCAATATATAGACCTGTCCAGAATAATGCAGTTACGCTTAGCACCATAGTCCAGTGGAATATGCGCAGCCATAGACTAAATACGACATACGCCTTTTTGTCAGTATGTATTAACATAAGCCCACCACCCTTTATTTACACAATGCATCTGTATTGACGGAAACAATTTTTTCGCCTTTTTTATTGTATAAATGGGTTGCACATGCGAGACATGGGTCAAAGGAGTGAATTACCTTCAAAATTTCAAGTGGTTTATCTGCAATTTTTACATGTGTATCAATCATGGAGTCTTCGTAGGCACCATGTTCATTTGCTGCAGTCTTAGGACATGCATTCCATGTAGATGGTACGATACATTGATAGTTTGCAGAGCGGCCATCTTTAATGTGAATCCAGTGGCCCAAACCACCACGAGGTGCATCTACAAGGCCAACACCTTTAGCATCTTTATCCCATGTATTTGGCTCAAACTTAGTTGTATCAGCCACTGTAGTATCACCATTTTTAATGTTCGCTACAAGTTTATTGAAGAAGTATTGGCTCATATTTGCTGCTACTTGTGCATCAAGGCCACGACATGCTGTACGACCTACCATAGTTGTCATCCATACATGTGCAGGTACACCCAATACTTGGGATACTGTATCGATTTGACGAACAATCATAGACTCTGCCCAAGTTGGGTCTTTAATGATACCTTGTTTTACTTTTGTATATACAACGATATATTTCGCTAATGGGCCAACCTCTGCAGTTTTACCTTTAAATGTTGGGGATTTAATCCAAGAGTATTTTTTATCTTCATCAAGGAATTCCCATTTTTCTTTTGTACCAGATTTAGGGCCTGTAAACTTAGGATCTGTAACACCTTCGATAGGATGAAGAGAGCTTTTACCATCTGGATATGTGAACCAGGAGTGATCAACCTCTTCACTAAGGTATTGAGGGTCCATGAAGTCTTTACCTTCTAATGGAATAAATGTAGCTTTATCTACGCCTAAAGCAAAGTTTTCAACTACACCATTAGAGCGAACCACACATTTCTTATGGTAATCGCCATTAGAAATGCCAGAATATGTATCATCTGGGTAATCACCGTAAGACATAACACGTTTTTTCGCTAGGCCACCACCATCGACCATGCCCTTTTCTACATACATTTTGCCAATAGCCAATAAATCTGGAACATAGAAATTATCCACTAGATCTTTAGCCAATGCAATAGATTGTTCTACCGCAGCAAGACGTTGTGTATTAATAGGTGCATTCATGTCATTCATTGAAATGGAGCATGGCATACCGCCAACAATGTAATGTGGATGAGGGTTTTTACCACCAAATACAACGTGTGGAATAACGATATCACGTTGACGGTCAAGAATATTCAAATAATGGGATACGGCCATCAAATGAACCTCTGGTGGCAATAAATTATAATCAGGATGATCCCACCATTGAGCGGAGAAGATGCCTAATTGACCAGATTCTACGATTTTCTTAACCTTTTGTTGTACAGCTGCAAAATAGGCAGTGGTAGCTTTAGGGAACTCTTTAGGATATGCAGAGTCTTTAGACGCAGTTTCAGCTGGCGCCAAACCACTTACATTATAAGTAGCTAATACATCATTTTGTAATTGTGCAGTTTTAGCTGGATCTGCACTAAGAGCTGCTACTGGGCTAACCCAGTCAAGAGCATGTAAGTGATAGAAATGTACGATATGGTCATGTACATCTAAAGAGCTATGCATGATATTACGAATATAGTTTGCATTTTTAGGAATAGTAATGCCAAGTGCATCTTCTACAGCACGTAATGCTGCCAATGCATGTGTTGTAGTACATACGCCACAAATACGTTGTACGAAAGCCCAAAGGTCACGAGGATCGCGATCTTTAGCAACAAGTTCGATACCGCGCCAAGCAGTACCAGAAGACAATGCGTCCTCTACCTTACCACTGGCTTCATCAACTTTTATTTCTACCCGTAAATGACCTTCAATACGGGAAATCGGATCTACTACTACGCGTTTCATTAGTGACCTCCTCCATTATTATGTTTCTTTTCATCCCATAAGCCTTGTTCTTTTAAGCGTTTTTCTTCTTTCATATCAAGAATTTTATTACGCGTAAGAGTTGCAGCACCATGAACGATAACTGCTGCAGTAGCACCAACAGCAGCTACTGTACCGATTGTATCAGCAGTTGTGATAGTATTAGCCAATGGAATATCTGGTAAACGTTTATAGAATACATCATTATCCCAGAAGCCCTTTTCAGAGCAACCAATACAGCCGTGACCGGATTGAATTGGGTAGGATAAACCATTCCACCAACGCAAGTTACCACAAGAATTATATGTTTGAGGTCCACGACAACCTACCTTGTACAAGCACCAACCAGATTTGGATGCATCATCGTCAAATTTTTCAACGAATAGACCAGAGTCAAAGAAGGCACGACGATAGCATGTATCGTGAATACGATTGCCATAAAATTGTTTAGGACGACCTTGAGAATCAAGAGGTGGGATTTGGCCAAATAATGCATAATGCATAATTACACCAGTCATAACCTCTGGAATTGGAGGACATCCAGGAACTTTGATAATAGGCTTCCCAGATACAACAGAAGATACAGATACTGTATTTGTTGGATTTGGTTTAGCCGCTTGAATACCACCCCAAGATGCGCAAGAACCATATTCAATGATTGCTGCTGCACCTTTAGCCGCTTCTATTAAGGACTCTTTAAATGTGCGTCCACCTACTGTACAGTAAACACCATCTTCATCAAGTGGTACGCCACCTTCAACAGCCAAAATATATTTACCTGCTTTTTCTTTAATGATTTTCTCTAAATGTTCTTCTAATGGTGCACCAGATGCAGCCGACAAAGTATCATCATATTCAAGGGAAATCATGTTCAAAATTACATCAGATGTAAATGGAGAAGATGAACGAATGAATGATTCACTACAACCAGTACATTCATGACCATGTAACCAAATTACTGTAGGTAATTCAGTTGTTTCAGCTGCCTTAACAACGGTATCTAACATCGTTGGTGGCAAACCGAGAATAGCGGTGAGTGCTACACAGGATTTCATAAATGTGCGTCGACTCAAACGTCGCTCTTGGAAGAGTGTCCATAAACTGTTTATACGATTCTTCACGGAATATAGCCTCCTTACAACAACTTTGCGCAATATATCAATATTACTTAATGAACTACAACTATTATGATAATAATCATACTATGATAATTAATTTTAACATTCAATATATCATAGCTATTATGATAACAATCATATTCTTACAACTTTATTATATCACTTAATAAATGTTAAAACTACAAATTTTAAACAAAAAAACTGTATACAAGAAAATTTATTTAACTTGTATACAGCCTTGTATTATATGATATTGTAAAAAATTTCAATTATCACTAAATTAGATAACTTCCTTGATTAGAGACTCAAGCACATCAGCTTTCTTGTAACCTACAAGGGAATCAAGCATTTTGCCATCGCGATAGAATACCATGGATGGAATACCATCGATGTCTTCTTTCAACAAAACGCCACGAAGATTTTTATCTTCTGCATCAACACTAAAGAAGGTTACTTGTCCTTTCAAACGTTCTGCTACAGCTTCTACCTCTGGACGCATAACAGTGCAAGGTTCGCACCAGGCAGCCCAGAAATCAACAATAGCTAAACCTTTAGAGCCAAGTACTTTTTCATCAAATTCTTGTACACTAGTAATCGCTGTAATTGCCATGAAGTTCTCCTAACAAAGATCTACAATCTTATATACTATAAATTATATCTTAAATATGGAAGCAAGCAATCAATAAGCCGAGTTCTGTTCCGCTTGCGCGGTGACGATTATCTTTCTAGGCGTACAGTCGCCTGCACGCTCGAGCGACACAACCCGGAAGGTAGGCGGGACCACCCTTAACCCTTCCCTATTCGGTCTTGCTCCGGATGGGGTTTACCGAGCCAGCCTGTTACCAGACTGCTGGTGAGCTCTTACCTCACCTTTCCACCCTTACCACTGACGTGGCGGTTTCCTTTTCTATGGCACTTTCCCTAAGGTTACCCTCGCCAGACGTTATCTGGCATCCTGCCCTATGGAGCTCGGACTTTCCTCGAGTCTTATAGACTCGCAACCGTCTTTCATACTTGCTTCAATTCAGTTTATCATAGCTAACAATTTGTTGCAAGAAAATGCATCATTACACAAAGAAGAAATCATTTTGTTCTGTGAAAGCTTTCACAGGAACAGTAAGCCCTGCAGAGATTAAATAGTCACGTAAACCATGTGCCACTATAGACTCAGTTCCAAAATGCCCCGCATCAA
>CAUHTB010000019.1 GCA_959608595.1 uncultured Veillonella sp.
ACTATTCGGTACTAAAAATAAATCTAAGCCTATAGTATAAATTAGAGCCCCTAATATCATCATTAAGCAACGCATAATAAAGTTCGACCAGTTATGCGTTAAAGTTTCATTTTTCATGCACTTCTCCTTTACCGTACAACTGCTCCATAGCATGTAATCTTTTTTCTTCTAACTCACTAGCATCCATCGTATCACCTTGTATGTCATTAACAGCTTGGCTTAGTTGTTTTGTATATCGTAAACCAATAACAAAAGCTGTCAAATCATCTACAGGTTCAGGTGGAAATTGCATAGACGTAGGGATAATTTTACGCCATCCTGTAGGAGGATTATACTTCCAATATAATTTTCGAGCCTCTTCCGTACTATGCGATTCATCAATTAAGCTAGTCGTAATTTTATGATTTCGTCCAATTTGTTGAAGCGATGGATACAAATATTTATGATTTGTACCATTTCCACATACCATATGAACAACACCATAATATTCAGTTAATATACGTTCAATTTCACCATTGAACTGTTTTGTCATAATAATTTTACGACATACCATAGTACCAGAAGGTGTCACAATTGCTACACCTGTTTTTTCATTGCCTGGATCTACAGCCAAAATGTACGTAGTATCAGTCATATTATTATCCTCATTTCTAATACAGCATTTATATTTTAACACAAAACGAAGGTCTTATGTAAAAATTTACATAAGACCTTCGTTTAAAGTATATAAACCAAAATACTATTCAATTTAATAAGCTGGCATTTTAGCCTTATCATTAAAAACAGGCATTTGAGTAATACGTAACTTAAGATGTACAGGACCAGATGAATATGTATCACCATCAACATACGCTTCTACATGAACCTTGCCATGTATTGTAGCAATACGACGAATAGCAGTAAACAAATCATCCCCTGGTATCGTTCCGATATCACCCGATAAGGAATCTGGAATAATCCCTTTTTCTCTTGCCTTTTCATTTACTTGCTTTAAGAATTGAAGCATAGCAGATTGAGCATTAGGGCCACCATCCATTACAGCAGAATGAATTACTTCTCCATTTTTATAAATAAATTGTTGTGGGTAAACTTGGATAACTGCTACCGCTGGTTCACCAGCAATAATATTTCCAGCAGCTACCACTTGAACCACCATTGGAGTCTTTGCACTATTAAGCTTTTGTGTAGCTACCTCAATATTCTGACGGTCTACATACACAACAGCCTGCCCTTGATCTTCTATACCAAGACGACGTAATACCAATTTATTTGTATCATCAATAATATTTTTGATGGCTGCATGGCTATCTTCTTCACTTAAACCAGGTCGAACAACAGCTTGCGCCAATAATTGATCAACTTGGAAAAGAATTGTACCTTCACGCAAATGAATAATGCCATTTTGCAACTGTTCCTGCGTTGTCTGTAAATCCTTAATATGAGCTTCCATCTTGGCTCTTGTAGCCTCTAAATCAGCTAATTTTTTAGATATTTCATCATATGAAGCTTGAAGTGTAGCTAACTCAGCTTCAGTCGCATCTTTAGCCGCTTGTGCACTAGCCAACTCAGCCTTAGTTGCATCAACCTCTTTACGAATTTGCTCTATTTCAGCCATTCGTTCTGCTAATTCTTGCTTATTTTGCTCAAGCAATGCTTGTCCTCGAATAAGCTCTTGCGTCTTAGCAGCTACCTCATCATTAAGTTGCTTCATATCTGCTCGCAACTGATCCATCCCAAAGAGCGCTGTTCGTACGCTTTGAGATGTAATAGTTAATACACCTACTGTAGCAGCAGCAACTAACAATCCCGTTACGATAGTAACAATAATCGATGTATGCTTAGGCCTTAATCCAAAGAGGGACATGCGACGCTTACCAACTTTAGTGCCTAACTTATCCCCCATGTAGGCAATAAGTCCCCCCATAAGGGCAATAATAACTAATATTTTAACACCTACTAACATCGAGTCCCTCCTTTCATAAGATTACACAATTATTGGATTCGAAAATATGCTATTTCGTAAATCAAATTTATTTCTTTATATACTAGGTTACTTAGATACACGCCAATTCAAATATAGGCCAGCAATAATACCTAATGTATCTGGAATTAATGCAGCAAATACGGTTGGCAATGCACCACCTTTACCTAATGCACCAGCAAATGTCATCACCCCATAATAAATAAAGATGATTAAAATACTGATACCAAAACCAATAGATGAGCTAGAACGTTGCTTTTGAAGACCTAATGGAGCACCTACAAGAGCAAATACAAAGCTAGCTAATGGAATTGTAAAACGTTGGTACATTTCCATTTCTAGTTTATTGGCATTCGTATAAGCCGCCTTATACGCTTTAATTTGATGACGTAATTCTTTGATTGTTAATTCTTCTGGTTTACGTTGATCTTGTTGAATATCCTTTGGTGCAGACTTAATTGGCAAGGATTGCTCCTTGAACTTCATTGTACGTTCTACACCATCACCAGCGGAAATATCATAAATAATGCCGTTTTGCATCACCCAATATTGGCCATTCCAAACAGCAGTATCCGCATTTTCAACTTGTTGTAACTTGCCACCTTCACCAAACTGTTGCACCGTAATCATGCTTAATTTTTTAGTCTCCGCATTGTAGCTTTTAGCATACATTAATGTGCCTAAATCATTACCATTCATTGTTTTTAAAACGATATGATTTTGTGTTTGAGGTGATGCATTTTTCATAATCTGTTCACGCACAATTGTTTGATACATATTATTTGTACGTGGTACAACAAATTCATTAAATGCGACAGCCCCAATTGAGATGATAAGGGCAATAATGTATACAGGCATCGCTAAGCGTAAAAAGCTAAGACCACCGGCACGCATAACAACAATCTCACTAGTACTGCTCAAGCGACTAAAGGTCATAAGTGAAGCCAATAGTACTGACATTGGGAATGTTAAGATAACAATGCTTGGTAAGGCCAACACAAAAGCTTTCATAACGAGAACTAACGGTGCCCCATATTCAGTAATATATTGAGCAATTCTAAACAATGTGCCTGTGCCAATAAAAATACTGGTAAAAGCAAATACCCCAAATAGGAACGGACCTACAAAGGCTTTTAATATATATTTATCTAATAATCTCATAGTCCCCTCCTATAATCTAAAGTTATCCCCTAAGTAATGCTCACGAGCGATTGGGTCGTTTGCAATTTCTTCAGGGGTGCCTTCTAGGAGGATCTTACCACTACTTAAAATATAAGCCTTATCTACAATCCCTAATGTTTCACGCACATTGTGATCTGTAATCAAGATACCAATACCGCGATTTTTTACATGCAAAATGATTTGTTGAATGTCAGCAACCGCGATAGGGTCGACGCCAGCAAAAGGTTCATCGAGAAGAATAAAATTCGGTTCTAACGCAAGACAACGAGCGATTTCTACACGACGGCGTTCACCACCAGATAGCTGCATCCCCATACGATCCCGAACATGACCAATATGAAATTCTTCAATGAGGGATTCCACTATAGCTTCAATTTCATCAGATTTCTTTGATGTTGTTTGTAACATAGCACGAATATTATCCTCAACAGTCATGGAACGAAAAATTGATGCTTCTTGTGGAAGATACCCAATACCTTCAGCAGCTCGTTTATACATTGGAATATTCGTAATATCCTTGCCATCAACGGTAATGATACCAGAACTAGGTCGTTCAATGCCAACAATCATATAGAATGATGTAGTTTTCCCTGCCCCATTAGGACCTAGGAGCCCAACGACTTGCCCCTTATCAACGCGTAAACTAACCCCATCTACAACATTGCGACCGCTAAAGGTTTTGACTAAGTTTTTGGTTTCTATATACATATTTAATCCTTATTGATTTGGAACAATGATAAGTGTACTACGACCACCCAATGTTTCAGCAGAATCATCAGCTAAACGAATTTTAAGCTCTGGCGCATTGAGTACATTACCATTTTGAACAGCATGAGCAGATCCAGATAAAAGTACAACTCCATCATTTTGATTAGGTGTTTGCGTATAGGTAGCACGCTCTGCAGAGCCAGATACGTTTCGTTCTGGATTAGAGAATGTCACATCCCCTTGTGCTACTGCACGAATTTCTTTTAGCCACCCTTCAACTTGATTACCTGTCAAAGTAGTGCCTTCTGCAATCAAACGAGCATTGCCAGATACAAGACCATACTCTGTATCTGTATTATATTCAACTTTATCACCGAAAATTTGACGATCGCTACGTTGTAAATGAACTCCGCCATTAGCAGTGAATTTATTATTATTGTAACTGTGCACTGATTCTGCAGACATAGCCATATCAGAACCAATCATAGATACGCCGCCATCTAGATTTGCTTCCTGAGTTTTTGTATTATACCATCCATTGGCACCAGTCATCGTTTTATCAGCTTGAGTAATTACCACATTACCGTTTGCATCAGCAATTCCCGTATTGCCATCATAAGATAATGTATCTGCGCTAATAGTCAAAGGATCATTTGCAGCCCAAGCTGTAACAGATGCTGTCATAAGCATAGCCAAAATAGCCATACCAATCTGTTTTTTCTTATTCATTATATTTCCTCGCATTACTTCTTCGTTAACTTTGCATTACCAATAGCTTTGATTTTCTTCAAGGACATATTGCCTTCAAGTTTATCACCAGTTAATGTTATATCTTTACCGTTATAGGTAAAGGCAGATTTAGATGTCAACGTTTTCGTCTTATTATCAAAGTGAAGTGCATCAGTTTTAAACTCAGCTCCATCAGTATTTGTGGCTGTAACACCTTGATCAATATCAAGGGAGTTGCGATCACCGGTCAATACAGCATGAGGTGCTGTGATTGTTGTAGTTACATCATCTTGATAGAAAAGACCTTTTAAATTAGTCAGCACAATAGCTTTTGTACGTGGATCATATTCAATCTTTTCAGCTGATAATGCCCATACTAGCTTGCCATCTTTTTCCTCTTGTAAATCGGCTCCTTGGAAGTTAACCAGTTGTCCATTCTGATTTTGAGTGGTACCAACATCACCAGAGTCTTTCATAATATATACGATAAGACCAATCAGAGCCAACACTATGGCGGCCACTATGGCAATTAATTTTTTATTGTTTTTCATGTGCCCTCTCCCGTGCAGCTATCTTCTTATCATAATCAATAATTTGATCCATCTTAGTCATCCAGCGATGTTGGAACCAAAGCCACTCATCTGGATGCTCACGAATAAAGTCTTCTGTAACACGTACACATTCCTCAGTTAGACGATACATATCTGCATCTTCATCACCTGTATCTATATAATGTAAGGCTGGTAGAATGTGAACAATATGACCACCTTCTGGTTTTCGAGATGCAAAAATTGGAACTACTGGAGATCCAAATTTTCTTGCAAACGTAGCGGGACCAATAACTGCCGAGGAATCTTGGCCTAAAAATGGAACCGGTAAACCATGTATATAGCCATCTTGGTCAGCTAAAAAACCAAGTAATTTTTTCTTTTTTAATGCTTTAGCAGCAGAAACGATTTCATTGCCACCACTAGCAAACACATCAAGGCCCACCATCTCACGATATTCATTCATGAGACGTGTAAATTGAGCATTAGGTTGTTTCTTAACAATAGTAGTAGATGGATAACCATGAGCCGCCATAGCAGCCCCCATCCATTCCCAATTGCCAACATGTCCAGTAAGAACAATTACACCTTTATCGTCAGCGATAGCTTTTTCTAAATATTCGACACCACGCATTTCAATATGTTTATTGATAAAAGACTTTGTCAGGTTTGGCATATACAAGACTTCCATAACACTACGGCCAAGATTTTTGAACAACTTTTCAATTAATTGTTCTGCCTCTTGATCATTCATGTTCATGCCAATCTTTATGTTTTTTATACCTCTAAGTTTTTGCTTCTTCGCTATGAGACCATATACTGGTCCTAAACTAGCGCCTATGAGCAAAATGAGCTTATACGGCAGTCGGCAAACGAGCCAGCTAATGCCTTTAACTAAATGGTATTGCCATTCGTTATTCATTCTGCCCACCTCCTTTATTGTCCATGAGCATGGGCCTCTCGTGCATAGTCTGCTACAACAGTTTCCCATAGACCTTGATTTTTCAAGATATATTCTACAGCCTCTCTAACGGCACCATGGCCTCCATTGACAGTAGATATAAATTTAGCTAATTCTTTGACCTCTGGTACCGCATTGTTTGGTGCCATTGGTAAACCTACGATTTGGAGTGCCCCTAAATCATTTAGGTCATCCCCCATGTAAGCAATCTCTTCTAAATTGATTTGATGCTCTTTACAAAGGGTTCTTAATGCTTCTGTCTTATTGGCATGCCCCATAAGCAATGCATCAAAATGAAGCTCCTTAGCACGTCGCTCAACCATAGGAGATATCCGTGCTGTGATGATGGCAAGCTTAAGTCCTACTTTTCGAGCTGCCGTTAATCCTAGGCCATCTTTTACAGAGAAAGACTTAAGCTCTTCCCCACTTGATGTATAGATTAGAGTACCATCAGATAGCACGCCATCAACATCAAGAACAATCCATTGAATATTCATTATACAATGCCTCTACGCAATAAATCCGTAATATGAACAATGCCTAGACATTTATTATCTGTATCTACAACTGGTAACACCGTAATAGGGCGTGGTTGATTTTTCTCCATTAAATGAAGAGCTTCAGCCGCTAATTTGTCCTTTGTAATCGTACGAGGCATAGAGGTCATCATATCCTCTACAGGCCATTCTAAGAAATTACTGCCAGAATCTAATCCGCGGCGCACATCACCATCGGTAACAAGGCCTAATAAGTGACCTTCTTCATCAATAACATTAGTAGCACCTAAACCTTTTTCGGTCATTACAAAGAGTGCATCTCGCACTGTTGCACCTTTAAATACCGTAGGATTATCTTCACCACCATGCATAATATTTTCTACGGTCAACAATAATTTGCGACCAAGAGAACCACCTGGATGGAATACAGCAAAGTTTTCAGGTGTAAAGTGATGTCGTTCTAATAAGCATACTGCTAAGGCATCACCTAATGCTAAAGCAACAGTAGTACTTGTAGTTGGCGCTAACCCCAATGGACAAGCTTCACGTTCTACTTCAGCTAGCAATACAATATCAGAATTCTTAGCTAATGTAGATTCCGGTTTACCTACAACACAAATTAATTTTGCACCTATGCGACGTAAGGATGGTAAGATACTGATGATTTCGCCTGTTTCGCCACTATTGGAAAAAGCTAATACTACATCATCTTCTGTAATCATACCAAGATCGCCATGCACACCTTCACCAGGATGCATGAAAAGTGCCGGTGTACCAGTACTAGCCAAGGTAGCCGCAATTTTGCGACCAATATGACCAGATTTTCCCATACCAGTACATACTACACGGCCCTTACAAGCCAAAATCATATTTACAGCATTTACAAAATTGTGATCCAAACGAGAACTTAATTCCTCAATAGCACGTGCTTCCTCATGAAGTACCTGTGCTGCTTGTTCTAAAATAGTCACAAATACCGCCCCTAACCTTTTACGATTTTATCAATAGCTACTAAATCTCGTAGCAAAGCTTCAAAATTATCTAAGTATAACATGTTTGGACCATCGGATAATGCTTCCTCTGGATTATCATGTACTTCAAAGAATAGACCATCTACACCACTTGCAACAGCGGCACGAGCCAAGTTTGGTACAAATTCGCGATTACCACTAGATTTAGTACCTGCGCCACCAGGTAATTGAACGCTATGTGTAGCATCGAATACTACTGGATAATCGAAAGAACGCATAATTGGGAAAGATCTCATATCTACAACGAGATTGTTATAGCCAAAGCTAAATCCACGCTCTGTAAGCATAAGATTTTCATTGCCTGTTTCTTTCATTTTATTTAAGACATTTTCCATATCTTTAGGTGCCATAAATTGACCTTTTTTCACATTTACGCATTTGCCAGTTTTAGCTGCACCATATACAAGGTCTGTTTGACGACATAAGAAAGCTGGAATTTGTAAAACATCCAATACTTCTGCAGCCGGTTCGATTTGTTCAATGGAGTGAATATCACTTACAACTGGTACATTGAGTTCTTTTTTTATAGAAGCAAGGATTTTTAGACCTTCCTCAAGACCCGGTCCACGGAAAGAACCATAGCTAGAACGGTTAGCCTTATCGAAAGAAGCTTTAAAGATATATGGAACTCCTAAGCGTTCACAAATTTCTTTTGCTCGTTTGCCAATAGCCAATGTACGGTCATAATCTTCAATAACACAAGGTCCAGCAAGGACAAAAAGACCTTTACCGCCACCGACTGTAATATCTTTAATTTGAACTGTTTTCATTTATTTCTCCTCTTGCTCGTAAATTGCATT
>CAUHTB010000020.1 GCA_959608595.1 uncultured Veillonella sp.
GTTGTTATTGGCAGTTGCAACATGGATATTGTAGTCCTCGCGGACAAACGCCCTACAGCAGGGGAAACAATCATGGGCAACGAATTGCACATCGCTCACGGCGGCAAGGGTGCAAACCAAGCGGTAGCTGCTGCTCGTCTAGGTGCAGAGGTTACTATGGTAGGTTGCATCGGTGCAGATGCATACGGCCAAATGATTTTAGATAACCTAAAGGAAAATCATATCAATACAGACTACATCGTCACAGTTCCAGATACTACAACAGGTACAGCCCACATCACATTGGCTGAAGGTGACAATAGCATTATCGTTATTCCTGGCGCTAATGCTAAAGTGGATCAATCTGTAGTAGATAGTGCTTGGTCTGCTATCGAGCAAGCAGATCTCGTAATGGTGCAAAACGAAATTCCTATTCCCACAATCGAATACATCGTTCGTCGTTGCCACGACGCTAATGTGAAAGTCCTCTTAAATCCTGCTCCAGCAGCGGACCTCAGTCCTGAATGGTTAGAATTGGCAACCTATATCACGCCAAACGAGCATGAATTGTCTGCCCTCTACCCTGAGCAGTCTACAGAACAAACATTGTTAGCTAATGAAAATAAAATCATCGTTACCCTTGGCAGTAAAGGTGTAGGCTACGCTGACAACGGCGAAATCCACACCGTATCTGGCTTCAAGGTTGACCCAGTAGATACAACAGGTGCAGGCGATACCTTCAACGGTGCTTTTGCAACAGCTATCGTTAATGGTAAAAGCTTAGCCGACGCGTTGCACTATGGCAATGCTGCTGCGGCCCTCTCCATCCAACGTTTAGGCGCCCAAGGCGGCATGCCTACAAAGGACGAGGTTGCTGCATTCTTGGCAAAGAGTTAGCATATTGAATAGACCTTTAAACTATAAATACATCGGTCCGCTTTATAACAAAGAGAGTTAATGAATGAGGTCTTAAAACCTCATTCATTAGAATACAAAAAGGAGTTATCTATGCAACGACACGGCATTTTAAATAGCCATATATCTAAGGTTCTTGCAGATCTTGGTCATACAGATACGATTTGTATCTCCGACTGTGGTTTACCAGTACCTGAAGGGGTTCAGAAAATTGACTTAGCCTTAGATTTTGGTGTACCAAGCTTTGAACAAGTGGTATCCATCATCGCTAAGCATATGAAATCCGAAGCAGTTCATGTGGCAAAAGAAATTAAGGAAAATAATCCTAGGGCTTATGACTTCTTGGAGTCTACCTTCCCATCCAGTCAATACGAATGGATTGAAACGAGCCATGAAGCTTTTAAAGAAGCAACAAAACAATGCAAATGCATTATTAGAACTGGTGAAGCGTCTCCGTATGCGAACATTATCTTGCGCGCCGATTGTATTTTCAGCGATCGTCCCTAGAGCAATAGATTAACTGACCCTCAAATCTATTACATACATTAGAGATACTTTCACCAATCATATAGGAGTAGTTATGGAAATTGTTATGTCAGGCATTGCGAAGGCATTTGGTACGAACCAAGTACTGCGCGATGTAAGTATTACCCTCAAGGAGGGCGAGGTTCACGCCTTGATGGGCGAAAACGGCGCCGGCAAGTCTACACTCATGAATATCCTTACGGGCATTCACAAGGCAGACGCTGGTACAATCACCATCGACGGTGTAGAGCGCACCTTCCCGAACCCGAGAGAGGCCGAGCTAAATGGTGTTGCTTTTATTCACCAAGAGCTCAACATTTGGCCAAATCTAACATTGTTAGAAAATCTATATTTAATGAGACCAAAGCGCAATAAATTTGGTATGCTCGACAATAAAGCGATGCTCGCTGAGGCAGAAAATACATGCCGAGAACTAGGCATCGAATTACCGCTTACAACTGAGGCGGGCCTTTGCTCCGTTGGTCACCAACAGATGACGGAAATCCTTCGTATCTTGATGTTAGATGCAAAGGTTGTCATCATGGACGAACCAACAGCAGCTCTCACAGAGCGTGAAACGGCGACATTGTTCAAAATGATGCGCAAAATGAAAGCACGCGGCGTGGCCATCGTATATATCTCTCACCGTATGGAAGAGGTATTTAGCGAATGCGATACCATCACAGTTATGCGTGATGGTCACACCATCATTACAAAACCAACATCTGAGATTTCTGTAGACGAAGTAGTACGCCACATGGTAGGCCGTTCTATTGATGAGTTCTACCCTGCTCGTACTACAACGCCTGGCGAAGTTGTGATGAGCGTAGATAACCTTCAACCAGAAGGTTTCGACAATGAAATTTCCTTCTCCTTGCGCAAAGGCGAAATCCTCGGCGTAGCAGGCCTTATGGGCGCTGGCCGTACAGAAATTATGCGTGCTATCTTCGGTGTAGATAAACACAACGGCGGTACCGTGACAGTTAACGGCTCCGTTCTGAACTGTAAAAAACCAGAAGATGCCATCAAAGCTGGCATTGCTTTCATCACAGAAAATAGAAAGAGCGAAGGCTTGATCCTCGATTTCTCCATCGGTTCCAATATTACATTGCCGAACCTTGGCGAAATTTGCCCATCTCATATATTGGATAAGGGCAAGCTCAATTCCTTTGCTGACGAATTGTCTAAAAAACTAGGCGTTAAAACACAATCTATTCACGAACCAGCATCGTCCCTATCCGGTGGTAACCAGCAAAAGGTGGTTATCGCGAAATGGGTCGGTAAAAAGCCATCCATTATCATCATGGACGAGCCGACACGCGGTATCGACATCGGTGCGAAACGTGATATTTATGATTTAATGAACGAATTAACGAACGATGGTGTGTCCATTATCATGGTGTCCTCTGAGTTACCCGAAGTGCTGGGCATGAGCGACCGCGTTATGGTCATTCATGAAGGTCGCGTAGCAGGTATCTTGGACCGCAGCGATGCAACACCAGAATCGATTATGACATTAGCCACAGGAGGACAATAATGGACAGCAAAGCTCTACAATATGTAAAAAAATTAGGCCCCCTCATCGGCCTCATCCTATTATTTGTAATTATCTCTGTCATGAACGACAGTTTCCTTGAATTCTCTAACTTGCGTAACTTGTTGCGTCAAGTATCCATCAATGCAATCATCGCCTTCGGTATGACCTTCGTCATCTTAACGGGCGGTATCGACTTATCTGTTGGTTCTATTCTCGCCCTCTCCAGTGCAGTGATGGCCAACCTCATCGTAACTGGTACTGACCCTGTGTTGGCTATCATATTAGCTGCAGGTGCGGGCCTTGTATTGGGCGGTATTAACGGTCTCGTTATTACCTATGGCCGCGTAGCTCCATTTATTGCTACCTTGGCGACCATGACAATCTACCGTGGTGCGACCCTAGTATTCACAGACGGTAATCCAATCTCTGGTCTTACTCAAGATCCTCTATTCCACGGCTTTGGCCAAGGGGATATTGCAGGCCTTCCAGTCCCAGCGATCACAATGTTCCTAGCTTTCATCGTCCTCTGGTTCGTATTGAGCCGCACATCCTTGGGCCGTAAAACATACGCCGTAGGTGGTAGCGAAAAGGTAAGTTACATTGCTGGTATCAAGATTGACCGCGTTAAAATCTTCGTGTATGCCTTGACTGGTATGCTCTGTGGTATCGCTGGTGCAATTATCACTTCTCGTCTTAACTCTGCACAACCTACAGCAGGTGCAGGCTACGAACTTGACGCTATCGCAGCCGTAGTTCTTGGCGGCACAAGCCTTGCTGGTGGTCGTGGTCATATCGTTGGCACATTAATTGGTGCCCTAATTATCGGTACCCTCAACAACGGGTTAAATATTCTCGACGTTTCCAGTTTCTATCAACAAGTCGTAAAAGGTATTGTTATTTTACTGGCTGTTCTTGCAGACCGCAAGAAAGCTTAGGAGGTTCCTATGAAAAAACTATTGTTACTGTTGGCGATGGCTATCATGGTTATCGGTCTTGTAGCAGGCTGTGGTAAAAGCGCTGATAACGGCGGCGACAAAAAATCCGGCACGATTGGCTTCTCTGTTTCCACATTGAACAACCCATTCTTCGTAACTATGAAAGAAGGCGTTGAGGCTCAAGCTAAAGCGCTTGGTCTTAAAGTTAAAATCGTTGACGCTCAAAACGACCCTGCAAAACAAGCAAACGATATTTCTGACTTGCTTGAAAGCGGCGTTTCTGTATTGATCGTTAACCCTGTAGACTCTGCAGCTATCTCTACTTCCGTAGAAGCAGCAAATGCTAAAAACATTCCTGTAATCACTGTTGACCGCTCTGCTGACAAAGGTAAAGTAGTGGCTCACATCGCTTCCGATAACGTAAAAGGCGGCGAAATGGCAGCTCAACTTATCGCTGATAAAGTAGGCAAAGCTGCAAAAGTAGCTGAAATTGAAGGTATCCCTGGTGCTTCCGCAACTCGTGAACGCGGCCAAGGCTTCCACAACGTAGCTGACAAAGACTTAACAGTAGTAGCAAAACAAAGCGCTGACTTCGACCGTACAAAAGGTTTGAACGTAGCAACTAACATCTTGCAAGCTAACCCAGACGTACAAGCTATCTTCGCTCATAACGACGAAATGGCATTGGGCGCTATCCAAGCAGCTAAATCCGCAGGCAAAACAATCTTCATCGTAGGCTTCGACGGTACTGCTGACGCAGACAAAGCTGTTAAAGACGGCACATTGGCTGCAACAATTGCTCAACAACCAGACCAAATGGGTAAAATCGCTATCGATGTAGCTCAAAAAGTTATCAAAGGCGAAGCTGTAGAAGCTAAAATCCCTGTAGATCTTAAAGTTGTTACAAAATAATTGTATATAGAAACTGGGTACAAAAAAGAGTCGCATCCTTTGATGCGACTCTTTTTATTTTGGCTCTCGCTCTAAAAATTCTTTGAAAAACAATATAAACCTCGGCAAATAGGTTTGATCTAAACTTTCAATAGTCATATTACATTTGTAATTCCAAGTGGTACAGATGGTAACATCCATTGTCAAAGCACCCTTTTGGTCTAAAGAAAATGTTAGCGTATCCCCTTCTCCCGTCAGAATATTTGTAAAGGTTGCTTTACCTTTGCAGTTTTCATACAAGTTAACTAATGCTTTGTAACCAGCATGAATTCCTGACCAATCACTAGGATCAATATATCCAGAACAGATATTATAGCCCCGTTTAATATATACGCCAAACACACCAAATGGAGATAACTCTGTGTCCATATCAAAGGCAATGGTTAAATTTGGTTCATTTACAATTTCATACATTCTATATCACACTCCACAAATAGCAATATTTTCATTTATTATAACATTACATGTATTAACAAAATAGTAACTAGAGATAAAAATAAAATAGCGACTAGTTGATTATCTTAACTAGTCGCTATTTGTATTGTAGAACTCCAAATTAAAGTCCTTCTTACAATGTTTTCTTAAAGAATATAGTAGTATGTACCTTCCCAGGTAGTTGTGTCCGTTTATATTCTTTAAAGCCAAAGTTTTCGTACATTTTCGCAAGCCATGGGTGTTCTGCGGCGGTACCAAGTGTTACAGCTGGTGTTTTATATACATTACGCAATAAGTCTTCTGCTTCGGCGAGGACTTCTCGAGCATACCCTTTCCCCTTATGTTCAGGGGCCGTCACAAAGTGTGCAATATGCGGGTATACATCTGGTGTAGCCTTTGGAATCCATGGCATGCGGAATGAAATGGAGCACACCAAGGAGCCATCTACGTAGAGACCATATACAGGATATTTTAAAATCCATGCGCGCGACTCTTCTTGGCTAAAGTTAATAGCATCGAAGGATATAGGATAGTTCTTATTCTCTGCGTAGCCCGCAATCAACACCTCATGATACTCAGCCGCATCATCTACGGTTAATTGTCTAAATTCTTTCATTATATACCTCGTTTAAAGCAACCTAATTCTAAAGATATTAGGTCGCCATTAATTTCTATATTACTAAGATAGCACGCATTATTAGAGTTCTGTATTATTTATAATGCTGCGCTATCGAGAGGCAATTCAGTATCGAGTGTAAGGTAACGGCTCAAGAATTTACGTGTTCGTTCTTCTTTAGGATGTTCAAGGACGATTTTCGGATCTCCTTGTTCTACGATGACGCCGCCTTCCATGAAGACCACTTGGTCAGCTACTTCTTTTGCAAAGCCAATTTCGTGCGTAACGATTATCATGGTTACTTCTAACTCTTTAGCAATTTTGCGGATAACAGCCAATACTTCCCCTACAAGCTCAGGGTCAAGGGCTGACGTAGGTTCGTCAAAGAGGATAACCTCTGGATCCATCGCAAGGGCACGAGCAATGCCGATACGTTGTTGTTGACCACCGGAAAGTTGTACAGGATAGTAATCATCATAGCCTTCCATGCCTACTTCCTTGAGGAAGCGTTGAGCAATTTCACGGGCTTCAGATTTTTTCATTTTCTTAACTGTTACAAGGCCTTCCATGATGTTTTCAATAACAGTTTTGTTAGAGAATAAGTTATAAGACTGGAACACCATGGATGTATTGCGGCGTACGTTTAAAATTTCCTTGTTAGACGCTTTATGTAAGTCTACAGAAATATCGTTTAATTGCATCGTCCCTGCATCGGCCTTTTCAAGGAAGTTAAGCGTTCTGAGGAACGTCGTCTTACCGCTGCCAGATGGACCAAGGATAACCGTTACAGACCCTGTTGGCACATGTAAGTCGATGCCCTTTAAAATTTCACGATTCCCGAAGGATTTGTGAACTTGTTTAATATCTATCATAATGCATTACCTCGTTTATACTTGCTTGCATAGACTTCTAAACGATGGAAGATAAATTCAAAGACAATCCCCATCACCCAGAATAGACCGGCCACTACGATGTAGGCCTCAAAATACTGCGAATTTTCCTCTGTATATAACTTTGCAGCGCCGAACAATTCAATAACAGTGATAACGAATACGATGCTCGTACTCTTCATAGTGTTTAAGAATTGGTTCGTAAATAGTGGCAACGCAAAGACTGTCGCTTGTGGCAATACAATACGACGAAACGCTTGGAACCACGTCATACCGATAGCTTGAGCCGCTTCCATTTGACCTTTCGGTACGGATTGTAAGGCAGCACGGAAGATTTCACTCAAATAGGCTCCTGTATGCAATGTTAATCCTACAACGGCTACGAAGGTAGCTGGCACCTTTTCAAAAGGTACGTGCACCCCAGTTTGATCCTCTAGTGCGAGGAATAAAATTGGCAAGCCATAGTACACGAGGTATAAGAGAACCATGTTCGGAATACTACGGCACAATAATACGTACAAGTAGCTGAGCTGACTGAGCACAGGTACTTTATTTTGTTGTAGCACGCAACTTAATAGCCCTAGGATTGTACCCAAACCAACGCTGAGGAAGGTAATCATGAGGGTTACTTTCACATAAGGAATGACAGCAAAGAAGGTGCCATAAATATAGGTTGAATCAATAATATGTCCCATAAGCCCCTACTCCTCACTGATCAAAATGCGTTGCGTTTCCTTGCCCGCAACGGTAAAACGTTTTTCAAGCAATCGGCCCAAGAGGGACACGATGATAATTAAAATGCCATAAATGATGGCTGCATCGACGAATAACTCAAGATAGCGCTGACTATTGCCGCCCATGAGGTCCGCCTTACGCATCATGTCTACAACGCCGACGTTAAAGATGAGGGCCGTCCCTTTCAACATGCCGATAACGAGGTTCGTCAACGGTGGAATGCTCATGGTGAAAGCCTGCGGCAAGATGATGCGCACATAGCTTTGGAACTCGGTCATACCAAGACTCTTAGCGGCTTCCTTCTCACCAGGCGCCACCGCATCAATACTGGAGCGCATGATTTCGGCACTATACGCCGCAATATGCAAGGTAAACACAGCATACACGAATACGAGGCCCGGCACATTTTTCATGTTAAGACCCATATGGGACATGATTTCTGGCACCCCAAAGTATATAAGGAAGAGTTGTACCAAGAACGGCGTACCCCGCATAAAGGAGATAAATACAATAAATAATTGGTTTAATACTGGTACCTTCTTGAGACGAATGATGGCTATAATGGAGCCTAATATAACACCTAAGATGGCAGAAATAACGGTGATGAGCACCGTTACGTGAACATAATTCAAGAGCTGTGGAAACGCTTGAATCATGTAGGACACATCAAAATACTTGCCCACAGTAGTACCTCGTTTCTATACATAATAGAATAAGGCCGCCAAGGCGGCCTATTCGTTATTTTTGTGTTGGATCGAATGTATAATCCCCACCAAGATATTGTTCAGAAAGTTTTTTCAACGTACCGTCAGCACGCATTTCTTTCAT
>CAUHTB010000021.1 GCA_959608595.1 uncultured Veillonella sp.
CGCAAACGACGTAAGCATTCAACGCGCGTTTCAAAGGAGTGCAATTCATCTTGAGGATGAATTTTATGATACAGTTCTTTATTTGTTGTTTCAATGCGCAATAAATAACGGCTCGCACCGGCTTCACGCATGCGGCGGTACGCCTCTTCGCTTTGTTCCCCTACGCACATCGTAATGCCCAGGGAACCATCGCCAATGGCTTTAATATCGCGAATGAGATCTACTACATAATCGACGAATATATCATCACTGCGTTCACCAGATTGTAACGTAATAGAACCATATTCATGGTCATAGGCCCACTGCGCCATCTTGATGATGTCTTCACGATTCATATCAAAGCGTTCCGTCTTATCATTTTCACGACGGATACCGCAGTAATTACAGTTTTTGATGCATCGGTTCGAGAACTCGATGAGGCCACGATAGTACGCTACAGGCTTTACATATTTCGCCTTCACTTCGTAAGCCTTTTTATATATTAACTGCAACTGTTCTTCATCAGTTACAGACATGAGAAATCTTAGCTCATCCTCGGTTAGCCATTCATCGCCAACGAGGTCTTTCCCGAGAATATCTTGCACTTGCAAACAATCACTTCCTTTCATAACGAACCGTCATTGATTCGCTTGGTATAGTAATGGAATCTATGTCAGTGACACAGGTAAATCCATTCACTTCGCGCGGCAAATCCCGCACATGTTTCACTTGTCGAGTCAAACATTCGTGAGCCATCACACCGCGACTCATTTTCGAGGACGTACTCATCTGTTTAAACGCATCGCCTCGTAATTCCCAAAATTCAACGGTTACCACCTTCGGATGGTTCACCATTTTGGCATATTCTTTAGACGCTAGATTGAGAATCCAATCTTCCTTGTGAAAGTAGGCATCTACCGTTTCACGCCACGTGTCATATAAGTTAATGCCTACCTTATCTACCATATCGAGTCGATAGTCTCTAACGCCCATCATAGGCTCTACGATGCCATACAAGGCGGACATCACAACAAGATGGCTTTCACCAAAGGCCTTGGCCTCATCAGACAAATTAGACCAGTTCAAATATTTAAAAGCAATACCATCGTAGCTTTCACAAGCTAACCCAACGGGATGGGACTCAAAAGCTTGATAAAAATCAAAGAGCGCCTGTGCCTTATCATCCTTGAGTTTCAAAGCCTTACCAAGGGATGCCACATCTAGGGACTGCACATGTTTTACAAGGACTTGCGTAATGTGCGGTTGAAATTGACCGTCCTGGACTGCAGTATGTACTGCCCCATCATTGTCAACAGTAGTAATCGTTTTTGTCTTACTAGGAGAGAGGACGATTTTCATGAGATAATTCCGCCTTGATAGTTTCCTCTGTCAAATTGTCAATCAATTCTGGATTCCACAACATGAGAGGCACCGCCACAACGTGGCTAGCTTTCAATTCTTTACATAATCTAATGCATTCTTTGAGGTAATCAGAATCTTCGTCTACAAGGTCACATACGATAACAACGTGACGACCTTTAAGGTTTACACCTTCGTAATCGATGCTTTCAGCAGACACAGTAAGCATACCTGTTTCTAGTCGACCTTCGCTCATGTCGTTCAAGCGAGACATCAACACATGCTCAAGCATAGTAGATACAGGTGTTACTACGCGGCCAATACCGATAAGGGCCTCAGGTTGTGCATGAACGATAACGGTTTTCTTACGTTTATCAGTTCTATACTCAACGAGAGCTTTTTCTAAAGCGCCGAAGAATACGAATAATTGCCAAGGATCAAATGAACCAGTTTGGAACATGTCGATAATAGAACCATCCTCATCCATATTTAGGCGCGTTAATAATTCCTCTGCAATATCGTTTACTACAACACTGAAATCAGATTGCATTGCATCTTGTACTTTTACTTCGTCTGCCATTAGGTCCTCCTAATTTCTATCTATTACACTGGTGGGGGAATTCTCCCTACAGATTTATGCTATCTTTAATTGTAACATATTTTATAGCCCCCATGGGTATTCTTGGATACGCTTTTTACATAATCAATATACATAACCGAATACAAAAAAGACCGCCAACGCGGTCTTTTTCTCTATCATTATTAGCTTTAAATGATGAGCTTATATGTTATGCGCCTACATAGAGTAAGTAGATATTCATAACAGTTACCACAATACCAATGCCCCATAATAGTACATTCGTATATGTATGGTTCGCATATTGCCCCATTACCTTGCGGCTACTAGTCATATAAAGCTGCAAGAAAATTGTGATAGGTAGTTGCAAGCTCAAGAACATTTGAGAGATCAACAAGGCTTGGAACGAATCGGTAACGAATACAATCAAAAGCAATGCTGGAATATAGGTTAATGCCAAACCTAATCTTGTATGAAAGTCTTTCATATCGTAAGACTCACCAAACATACCGGCAAAGATACTCGCCCCTGCCATACCTGCCGTAGCAGATGATGCAAAGCCCGCAAAGAGCAATGCGATAGCAAAGATAGTGCCTGCTGCAGGTCCAATGAGAGGTCGTAACAACTCCTCAGCCTGTTCAAGCTCCGTTACTTCAATGCCATGAGCAAAGAACACTGCCGCCGCCAATAAGATCATGGCGGAGTTAATCATCCAGCCAATACCCATAGATAATAGAGTGTCTAGAAATTCATAACGCAATTGGCGCTTCATTACAGAAGGATCTTGCGTGTTGAACTGGCGACTTTGTATGATTTCTGAGTGCAAGAACAAATTGTGAGGCATAATAACAGCCCCTAAGATACTCAAAATAACGAGCATCGATTCATTAGGAACCTTAGGATCTACCCAACCTATACCAGCTGCCGCCCAATCTACATTGACCATATTGACCTCTACGAGGTACGCCAACGCAATGAGGGATACGAATCCTGCAATGATACGCTCTAGCTTCCGATAAGAGTTTGTTATGAGCATAATGGTACAGATAATAGCCGTCAAAACACTACCTATCAAAAGAGGAATGCCAAAAAGCATTTTCAATGCGATGGCTGCACCGATAAACTCGGCCAATGCGGTCGCTGCCGCTGCAATGCCCGCCGTACTCAATACGAACCTAGACACGTAACGCGGCAAGAATTCATAAGCACATTCGGATAAACATTGGCCTCGTACAATGCCTAAGTGGGCCACGTTATGTTGCAATAAAATAAGCATAATCGTAGATAGCGTAACTACCCACAATAGTTCATAACCATAACTAGCACCAGCAGCGAGATTGGCCGCCCAATTGCCAGGGTCGATGAACCCAACCGTTACGATGATGCCAGGTCCTATATATTTAAAGACCTCGCTCACCTGCTGCTTACCGTTTTGGTGGACGGTAAACAGCTGTTTCTTTAAAAAATCAATCATTATAACTCCTTAAATAGGGTTATAGAGTGAAAGTCATCTCCGTTTACATACGAGCATCGGTTTTAGATTTTGTATCCTTACCACCGGTATAACGGATGCGCACATTATTATTTACTTTAACGCGAGAGTCATCAATTTTGAACTTCTTCATTTTTTCTTTGATTTGTTCATCAGTTAACGCGCGCTCTTCTGGTTTTGCCACTTCGTCATTAGCTGCATCTAAAGCCTCTTGTTGAGATTTAGATACTTGGTATGTTTTACCAGATTTCTTAGCTTTTTCAGCACGTTTTTCGTCTAATTTTTGACGGCGCTCTCGGGTAACCTTCTTATCGCGAGCAATACGATAATCCATTACATCACGCATATTTTCTTGATAAATACGCAACGCATATTGGCGGTCGTTTTCGTTCATTTGCTCCCGTTTAGTTACAACTTCGTCGATAAGCGGCATGAGTTCATCCTTTGTATAGCTTGTATTACCATCAAAGGCAAAACCATGTGTATCGGTAATAGCACCGTGCTTAACTAGTGTTTGTAATGCTGTATACGTCCAATCATTTGGTGTAATCACACCTGCACTCACATGATGTTGAGCTTTGCTAGAACTACTAACAGTTTCTACATCAGCACTCACGCCATCTACCATAGGACGTGCGCTTGGAATAGCAATACTTTCAGCATGTGCGAAACCAACAGAGGCAACGAGACATAATGCACCGATGCCAACAGCGCGACGAAGTAAATTCATGTGACGTGTATATTTTATATTCATAAGAGTCTCCTTAAAATTACATTTTATACAATCTATTATATGAAACCCCTTGTCATACGTCAACTCTATAACCTTACACGCCTGTATACATCAATATTTACAAGACCTTAAACTCATTTGAGTCCTTACACATTAAGGTCCATACCTAGTAAATACTACAATAAACAAAAAGACCTCACATCGCGTGATGTGAGGTCTCAGCATGGCGGAGGATTAGGGATTCGAACCCTAGCGACGGTAACCCGCCCTAACGATTTAGCAAACCGTCCTCTTCAGCCTCTTGAGTAATCCTCCATGCTTTACTGGGTAATCATATCATACCCAATAAGGCATTGTCAATCGTATTATTTCAACATGGATTCGATGAACCAGATTTGTTTTACATAGTATGCAACGTGATCTTCCATCATGCTTACGAGCAAGAAGTCCCCTTCTTCATCGGCAGCTGCACGGATTGCTACAGCTTGATCATTCATGTATTTGAAGTCTTTAAGAAGAATTTCAATTACTTTCGCTTGAGGGATATCTTCTTGACCCAATTCTTCAATTTTAGTCAATTTAGCGTATTCTGCAGAATTAACCAATGGGAATTGACCTTGCATTTTCACGTGTTCTGCTACTGCATCGAAGTATTCAAACGCTTCATCATAGATGGATTCCAAATATTCGTGAATGGATTTGAATTGTGGACCTGTTACGTTGAAATGTAGGTTATGTAATTTTACGTTCCATACGGAAAGATCTGCTAAATATTGGTTTACTTGTTGTAAGTTTTTCATAGTAATTCTCCTTTTTCTTTTAATTCTCAAATATAGTTTATTCAAAAAGCAGAATAAACCCAGTCGGCTTCTATGCCATCAATTCGTTTATCTAATTTGTAATCAGTATTGATTACATGATTTATTTTACCAATAATGATTTTCCTTGTCAATACATTAAATCGATTTTTTTGAATATTTTTATAAAAAAACCTCTAACTACTAGTTCAACTAATAGTTAGAGGTTCTATCCTTCTATATTATATGCGGTTTTATTACACTATATTAAATATAGTATTCTATGTAATCATCAGGAATTTTCTTTTCCTCTGCCTGGCCATTATTAGTACGACGAGGTTTACGGACATACATATTTTCTGGATCTGTTTCAAAGATAACCATATCTTTAGGTATATCGTGTTTGATAACGAGGTTACAACCAATTTTAGTGCGTGCCCCAATAGTAATATCACCTAAGATTTTCGTACCTGTACCGATGAGCACTTCGTCTTCAATGGTCGGATGGCGTTTTACCTTTTTAGAGGACATGCCACCTAACGTCACTTGGTGGAACAAGGTCACATTATCCCCTACGATTGCCGTTTCACCGATAACGACACCCATGCCATGGTCGATAAATAAACCACGACCGATGGTAGCACCTGGATGGATTTCAATGCCGGTTACGTGACGGGAGTGAAGCGCTACGCGACGGGCCAAGGTTGGCCATCCCGCCTTATAAAGGCGATGCGCAAAGAAATGCCAGAACAAGGCTGTAATATGCGGGTATGTCCAAATAACCATCCACACATTTGTTGCTGCCGGGTCAGAATCCATTACGCGCTTAATATTATATTGAATTTTGCCCCATAATTCGCGTAAACCTTGTATCATAGCGACTCCATCTCAAATAACTCTACTCATATATAATATATAGTATACAACATATGTGGTATGTATTCCTATACATAAGATGCTTTATCTATGCGAAATCCGTTACTTTACATATTCATTATTGGCGAAGTCCAAGAGGGATAAATATTTTTCTACCCCATCTGGCGCAATCACCACGATATTCGCCTTTGGTTCTTCACGAGCGATACGCTTTGCCGCAACGATGGCTGCTCCTGAGGAAAGGCCAATAGAAACACCACTTTCACGCATAAAGGTTTGCACTTCGCTAAAAGCCTCTTCATCGCTTACAGTTTGTACACCGTCCATTAAGCTTTGATCAAAGTTTTCAGGAATAAAGCCAGCCCCAATGCCTTGAATTTTGTGAGGGCCGCCCTTACCTTCCGTAATGGCTGGAGAACCTGTTGGCTCTACGGCGATAGCCTTTAGGTTAGGATTATGCTCTTTCAATCGTTTTGCAACACCTGTGAAAGTGCCACCAGTACCGATACCCGCTATGAATACATCTACATTTGGTACTTGTTCTACGATTTCGGCACCAGTTGTACGATAATGCATATCTGGGTTTGCAGGGTTTACGAATTGGCCCAATGTGAAAGCATTTGGGTATTTAACTAAAATTTCATTAGCTCGTTCAAGAGCACCTCTCATACCCGTTTCTTTCGGCGTTAAGATGAGCTGTGCACCATAAGCTTTAATAAGCTCACGGCGTTCTTTACTCATGCTTTCAGGCATAATAATAACAGTTTTAATATGCAAGATGGCGCCCACCATGGCAAGAGCAATACCTGTATTACCGCTTGTAGCTTCAACGATAATGCTATCTTCGTGAAGGCGTCCTTTTTCCTTAGCGTCTTGCAACATGCCAAGTACAGCGCGGTCTTTCACAGAACCGCCTACATTATATTTTTCAAGTTTTACATAGATATTGGTGTTTGGTAATTGATATACCGGAGTTTTACCAATCAGTTTAGTTGTTTGATTTGTGACTATGCTCATCTGATCCTCCTTTTGGCGATAGATGATAAAAATCGTCCTCAGGAACATCCCAAGGACGATATGATTTTCACCTTGTTATTCTCTATACACTGGATATAACCATTTGTGTATTCCCATAAATACACTCATACTCTATCACCTGCATCTATGCATTGTCAAGAGAATGAGAACTGCTTTTAAAACCCTAAAAATACAGGAAATAACTAGGTTTATTTATAAATTTGTCAACGTGTTTACCACCACACCCCAGGTAATAGGCACCACAATGATAGCTAGCGCAAGCCCAATAAAGATGGCTACCCCTAGTATAATGGTAAGCCGCGGAATGATGGCTATAACAGTGCTATTCGCTACATTATACGCTTTGTCTATGTCATAGTGTAGCGCTACATAGCCCCACAAAAATCCTGCTATCAAATATATCGCTACATAAGGATCTAGTATGATATGCGTTGATGTCATCGGTTCAACATGCATTAAACGATTGATGACTGGTGAAAGTAGCACATTAGCGAGTATAGCTATAAGCTTGAACCATATAAGACATATAATATAAGGCCACATAGTTCTCATGGTCATCCGCAACATATAAAGCAGACCAACCATACCTGAACCCAACGTGCCCTTTGTATGTGCCATGTACCGTTCCATCCAAGACGGTTGTTCTTTGCCTTGATGTAGTTGGTCATAGTGAAATGATAAATTCCTTTCACCATGCGCTAAATCGACGAGGCCTAACACTTGTAACAATACTAAAACAAAGACGAAAACAACGCCTATTTGGAAGCTTTCACTAAAGAATAGAGCCATCGGATCAAATGTTAGCTCACTCAAAGACGATAAATTACCATAAACATCATAAAATGCAGCATATATACCATTTGTTATGAGTACATCCACAAGAAACAGGGTCAATATAAAGATAAGATACCCATTCCACCGAGTCCATCTGCTGAGATGTGACAACTGCGTATGCTCCCCTACGATTATGGATGCAGGGTGAATAGACAAGATCACACCGATCATAAAAAACATTATGAACGATGTGCCCATTGTTATATATTCATATACCATATTAACGGTATGCTACGCGCTCAGGCTGCATGTCGTGGAAATGAAGGCGCTCTTTTGCCGTCTTTTCCCACTCTGTACCAGGCTTGCCGTAGTTTGCGTATGGATCGATGGACAAACCACCGCGTGGCGTAAACTTGCCCCATACCTCGATGTACTTTGGATCCATCAACTTGATAAGGTCTTTCATGATGATATTGATGCAATCTTCATGGAAATCCCCATGGTTACGGAAACTAAATAGGTACAATTTTAAAGACTTGGACTCAACCATTTTCTTATGTGGTACATAAGAAATATAGATTGTGGCAAAGTCTGGTTGACCTGTCATAGGACACAAGCTAGTGAACTCAGGACAATTAAACTTAACGA
>CAUHTB010000022.1 GCA_959608595.1 uncultured Veillonella sp.
ATCGCATTTCCAAAATGGTACCATTCTTACAAGTATTTGATATTATCACGTACGGTCTTGTTATCTACTGTATCTACTTGATGTTTAAAAAGAAATAATAAGATACATATCAATCCCTTCTGTTTTATACAGAAGGGATTTTTTCGTTATATTTTTATGATTTAAGAAATTTAATAGGGCGTATTATTAATTAAAGGCATATATAATTGTGAGATTGATATACATTCTCTCTTTACTCCGTTAATGAAAGTTGTTATTATTTTAATATTGTATATGATAATGATACTTAACTTTGTATATTCATTATCTACTTATTTTATATTTTCTTATTTTTAGTGTGTGAGGTTTATTATGTTGAAACGTAAAATGACTAGTGCTTTTGCAGTAGCAGCCATGATGGGTGTGGCTACAGCTTTTGCTGTTAATCCATTTTCTGATGTTCCGTCCGATAGCTGGGCTTACCAAGCTGTAGATCAATTGGCTACAGCTGGTATTATCAATGGTTATCCAGATGGTACTTTCAAAGGTCAAAATAACATTACTCGTTACGAAATGGCTCAAATGATTGCGAAAGGCATGGCTAATCAAGACCGTGCTAATGCAGAACAACAAGCTATGTTGAATCGCTTGGCCGACGAGTTTTCCAATGAATTGAATACACTTGGCGTTCGTGTTGCAAAATTAGAAGATCGTGTAGGCAATGTAAAAGTTACAGGTGATGCTCGTATCAACTACATCGGTAAAGAGGGTATCGATGGTTATGATTACGAAGATAAAATTACAGCCCGTGTACGTTTAGGCCTAGATGCAAAGGTTAATAAAAATACATCTGTAAAAGCTCGTATTACAACAGGCTCTATTGAACTAGGTGATAGTTCTAAAGATGCTCAAGCTAATTGGGATTTAGCATATGTAGAGCATAAATTCGGTAAAAATGTTGTAGTTGATGCTGGTCGTTATACCCAAAAATTTGGTGGTGGCTTGATTTATAGCTCTAACTTTGATGGTGTAGGCGCTACAGCGAAGCTAGGTGATAAAGTTACATTAAATGGTGCATATGGTTATATGACAGCAGGCCGTTTTGCTAAGACTAGTAAAGCTGATAATGGTGATGTAGGTCTTATTAATGCCCATGTAGCTGTTAATGATCGCTTTAGCTTTGGCGGTATGTTTGCTCATGTAGGTACAACAAATGTACGTATGGGTAATGGCAAGAAAAATAACGAATTCGATAATGTATATGGTTTTAATGCTAAATATAATGTTGGTAAATTCGGTATTGATGGCGAGTGGGTAAAAGCATCTGGCTTGAGTGATTCCGATATTTGGAACGTAGGCGTTAAATGGGGCGATTATAAAATTAACAAGAAGAATTCTTGGGATATCCGCTTAGATTACTACGATCAAGCTAAAAATGCACCTGTATTTAAAACGCAAAAATATGAATCTAATGACTTATTAAAGAAAACACGGTATGAAGGTTATAAAGCATGGCAATTAGGTGCATCTTACGCACCAGAGAAAAACATTGGTATTAATGCATACTATGGCTTCCATGCGAAAACACAAGATGGTAACCGTGTAAATGATTACTACCGTGCAGACCTCAACTTCAAATTCTAGTTCTAATTTTAGGATGAATCTGGATTTAATAACTAATTAGTTTTAAGTTCTAAGTTCTAAGTAGAATGCTATGTGGATTGAAATTGTTAGCATGCTACATTAGGCCAACTAGATATATACTGGTAGTTTGTATAAGAAATAGTGAGGTTTATATGGCAGAAGTAGTAAAAAAACAGTTTAAGAGTAAATACCATATTTTAATATGGATTGCGGTTTTATCCCTAATATTTATGGGAATGGTAGAATATGGTTATGTAACAAGCGGTAGATCATTTGGTAACTGGAAGGTTCACTTAGGTCTTATTCCTTATGTTGCATGGCTTGTATTAACATATATTGCAACAAGACCAAAATGGTTTATCAAACGATATAATCCAAAAGAAATGTTTGAAGTTCATCGCATCGTAGGTATCGTTAGTGTTGTTCTTGTATGTGCACATTGGTATGTATACTTCTTGAAAGCATTGAAGTCCTTCTTAGGATTCTGGGGCGGTTATATCTCCCTTGGAGCCATGTTTATTGCTCTTATCTTTGCCGTATTGTACTTAACGCCTTGGGTAGGCAATATGGCAAACTCTGTATCTCGTAAAAAAGCAATCTGGATTCATCGTTTGAACCTTATTGCTATCATTGCAGCAAATATTCATGTTCATGGTTTTGGACGTTTGTCTAAAATGGTACCATTCTTGCCTGTATTTGATGTAGTGACGTATGCACTTGTTATTTACTACATCTATTGGATGTTCAAACAAAAATAAATGATGTATACGTACTTTTATTCTTATAAAAGTCGTATAATCATAGAACTAAAAAGAGACCATCTCTACCCTTTATATGTGGAAGAGATGGTCTTTTTTTGTAGTTTACGATACAATAATATTATGAGTATATTCTATTGTTTTGTGTAAGTATATACTGATAAGAAAGAAGGTCACTATGGATTCTTCTTGGAAACGAATTATCTATTTAATCTGTATTATACAGATCGGTGGGGGAATAACAATTATAGGGGTACTATCATTCCTTCCGTTATTCCTTATAGAGTTAGGTCTACATAATCCAGGTGAAGCTGCTATGTGGGCCGGTATTGTATCAGGGGTAACGCCTTGTATGGTAGCGCTTAGTGCACCGTATTGGTCACGTAAGGCGAACCAACTGGGACCTCGTAAGGTAATGATGTTTATCTTATTTACCTTAATGGTTACAGTCGGGGCCTGTGCTTTCACCCAAACCCCAGCACAGTTATTAGTCCTAAGGCTATTGCAAGGTGTTGTAGGTGGGTATGTACCAATCGGTTTGGCTATTATCGTCCTTATAACGCCTGAGGAAAAGGTGCCATGGGCGATGGGGCTGTATCAAGCATCTATGGTGATGGGCCTCGTCTTTGGTCCTCTTATGGGTGGTTTAGCGGCCGATTTATTAGGTTATAGAGCGCCATTCTTTATATTTTCCGGATTGACTGGCATTTGCTTATTAGGTATTTATTTTTTTATGCCTAACTTACAGTTTAAGCATAAGGTGGACGCTCAAGAATCACAGATTTCTTTGATTAAATCATTTTTGATGATACCTCGAGTTCGTCTATTAGTGGCAATGCAGTTTTTATGTAACTTTGGTATTACTGGTATTGGTCCTATCTTACCGCTTTATATCAAACACTATATGGCCGTGAATGATGAATTTGTTGCTACCATTGTAGGGATTATTATTTTTGGGGCTGGTTTGTTTAGTGCTTTAGCATCCATTTCAATTGGTAAGGTAACACAACGATTGACCATGCCTCGTATTATCTTTACTGCTACATGGGCGGTGGGATCTTTATTTATTTTGCAATACTTAATGCCTAGTATATGGGGACTTGGCATATTCCGTGCTATAGCGGGATTTTTTATGGGTTTTATTACGCCAATTGCAAATACGCTGATATCCAAGGCCGTCCCTATTGAGCGACGCGGCATTGTCTTTGGTGCCGTATCTAGTGTAGCTATGATGGGCAATGTATTAGGCCCTGTTATAAGTGGTGTTATTGCGCGTGCCTTTGGATATGGTGCTGTGTTCTGGTCTACGGCGACAATATTCTTTGTGGCGTCCTGGTTTGTATACCGTAATTTAGTTATGTCTCGTGAAAGCAGTTCATAATAGTGAATCTATTTTCAATGAAATATAATAATTGTAGTTGTAGTTGTAGTTGTAGTTGTAGAGAAAAATATTATGTGAGTAGCAAATACCAATGAGAGGGGTTGGTGTATGTTGTGTAGTGGGCTAGTAGATAGAGTAAGGCTACTAATTATAAGAGAGATGAGAGTGTATCGTTATGTTGTTGAAACAATTAGAGTATTTTGTGTGTGTAGTTGATAATAATAGTTTTACTCAAGCTGCGACAGAGCAGTATGTGTCTCAATCTGCTATTTCACAACAAATTAAAGCCCTTGAAATAAGTTTAGGTGTGGAGCTGATGGTACGAGAAAAACGAAGCTTTCACCTAACACCAGCGGGGCAATATTTATATCGATCTGGTAAAAAATTACTAGAACGCTTTCACGATATTAAGGTAGAAACAACCCGCATTGGTACAGATGCACGTGTTAGCTTACGAATTGGCTATTTAAATCGCTATAGTGGGATGGTTATGCAGCAAACGGTCATTCGCATGGCTAAACGCTATAAAAACCTAGATATCCGCATGTATAGTGGCAGCCATGAGGAACTATATGGCATGTTAGATGATCGTCGTGTGGATGTAATATTTAATGATCAGTGGCAGATTTTATCTGATGATTATGAAAGTCATTTGATTGATAAGGCGACCACTGTAATTGAAGTGCCACAAGGTTATACAAAGGAAGGTAGCGTCGAAATTAAAACTATTGATGATTTACCACTTATCTTAGTATGTCGCGGTAAGTATACGCTAGCTGAGGAAGAACATTATCGTAAGGCCATTGGTTATGCTGGTGCCTTTGCATATGCTCGTACACTCGAAGAGGCGCGCTATTTAGTAGCAGGTCAACAAGGACTATTGCTGCTTGATCGTTTTAAATATCTAACCGACTCCATGCCAGGTATTGAGCGCAAGGTATTAACTAACCATGGTAAATCGATGGAGCGCAATTACTACTTTGTATCGCAACAAAATCAAAGTAACACCTATGTAGAAGCCTTTAGAGAAATGTTTAAACAAGTTTTAGCAGAGTTTTAACGTATCAAAGACGGATTATGTAAAATAAATTTAATCATCATATAACAAATAAACAATTACAATATAAAAGCCGTTAGCATATGCTAACGGCTTTACTGTTTGTAGATTGCACTATTAAAGTTATTTTAATTAAAATATTCTAAGAACATTGTGACTCCATCGATGAATAATTTTATGCCATAAATGACGAGTACTGCACCACAGAAGCGATTAATCCACGCCATATGGGTGATTTTGATTTTCTTGGCGAGCAGGTGCATCGTTGTGGCTAGAGCGCCAAACCACATGGGGGTCATGGTAAGGAAACCAGCAAAGAAATAGTATATGCCTTCTTTTGGAATATTGGCTTGAAAGGCACCTAGCATCATTGTCGCATCAAGGATGGCTTGTGGGTTGCCCCAAGATACAGCGATAGCAGACATAATAATTTTTTTGATAGGAATATGCGTATTTACATTGCGTATATCTGGCTCAGTTCTAAATATATTGCCGCCCATGTATACGATGAGAAGACCGCCCAAAATGAGGATAATCAATTTGGTGATAGGCCACATCTCAAGTACTGCACCGATACCATAGAAGGCGGCAGCACTGAGACTCATGTCAAAGAGTGCTAGGATGATGAGCGTTAGTATAATACGACGTACTGGCTGGACTAACGCTGTATTAATAATAAAGAGGTTTTGCATGCCAACAGGGGCAAATGTTGCGAGACCGACAAGAAGTCCTTGTAAGAAGTACATGTTAACCCTCCTAACTATAGTATGATAAAGTACTAATAAGGTGAATAGTAGCACGAAACCCCTCCATTACTGGAGGGGTTATTACTATTCTAACTATATACAATTATATCATACTATACAAAGTGTGTATATTCCTACCATAAACCGATCATATGTTGTGTTACAAGGCTGACAGCCGTAATGGCAATCCAGCAACAAGCACCTAAGGCAAGAGCAGAGCCACCAGATTTAATCAATTTTACGATGTTTGTGTTAAGACCGATAGCAACCATAGCCATGGTGATAAAGTATTTGGAAATAGTTTTGAACACGCTTAAGAATTGAATATCTATATTTGCATAGGATAATGCAGTAGTAATTAAAGAACAAATTACAAAGTAGAGAACAAACTTAGGGAAAATTTTAGCGATACTAACACTACCACCATCAGTTTGAGCCGCATTTTGTTTTGCTTTATATACTTGGTAACTAGCAAGGCCTAAACAAATTGGAATAATTGCAAGGGTACGTGTTAATTTAACGATTGTTGCATATTCTAGAACTTGTGTACCAGTGCCTTTCATGCTATCCCATACGGCAGCAGTAGCTGTTACAGAGGATGTATCGTTTACTGCAGTACCGGCAAATAGACCGAATCCCATATTGGAAAGGCTAATAGCGTCGCCAAATGGCGGGAATACAAAAGCTGCGACTACATTGAAGAAGAATACAACGGAGATTGCTTGGGCAATATCTTGATCCTCTGCCTTGATGACTGGTGCAGCTGCAGCGATAGCAGAACCACCACAAATGGATGAACCTACGCCGATAAGTACGGCTGTATTAGAGTCCATATGAGTAAGGCGATAAATAACATAGGACACGATTAAAGATGTAGCGATGGTTGAAATAATGACAGGTAATGAAATCCAACCTACATGTAATATTTGCGTAATATTTAAGCCAAAGCCCAATAAAATAACAGCCCATTGTAAAATCTTCTTGGATGTAAATCCAATGCCGGCGCCAGTTTTTTCGCGCTTCCAAGATGTGAATACAGAGCCAATAATTATACCTAGGATAATAGCAAAGATTGGACTACCGATTAGATGAAATTCAAGACCTAATAGCCAACAAGGAATAGCGAGGACCGCACAGAGCAAAATGCCTGGCAACGTTTTTTGATTGATACCCATAATAAAAACCTCCTTACTGTACATACAGTTCACGTCATATTTGGTATCATGTGGCGTTTTTTTTCTATGGTTTTAATAGTACCACATTAGGGGAATTAAAATCTACTAGTAATTTAAGAAAAATACGGTATATTTATTTTTGTGAATGTATAAGGTTGAAAAGTATAATAAATGAATATTAATTATAAATATAGAATTAATATGAGAATTATCGGATTCTTGTGAAAGTTATGGACCATAACTAATATTTATGAGTGATAAAAATCACTTGTTTTATAGTGAATATATTGTATATAATGAATAGCATCTATTTTAAAGATAGAAATGTAAAAGAGGTACCTTATGATTGATATTAAACAAATAATTGAAACCAATAAAGAATATGTGAAAAATCATCCTGAATTACCAAAGGCTGGATTAACAAGCCATCCTACAAAAAAACTAGGTATTGTCACATGTATGGATACGCGTTTAGTTTGCATGCTAGAAGATGCATTAGGTTTTAACCGTGGCGAAATTATCGTTATTAAAACAGCTGGTAATAGTGTAACGCAACCTATCGATAATATCGTACAAAGCTTGCTAGTAGCTACGTATGGTATGGAAATTGAAGATGTATTAGTCATCGGTCATGAGAACTGCGGTATGATTGACTTCTCTGCTACAACTTTTATGGAGTCCATGAAAGAAAAAGGTATCAGTGAAGATGCAATTCGCATGATCGAACCAGGCCTTATTGACTGGATGGATCGTTTCCACATATCCGAAGACAATGTAATCTACACAGTTAACTTCTTGCGTCACCACCCACTATTCCCAAAAGGAATGGGATTCTATGGAGGGATGATGGATCCTGATACAGGCGAATTCCGTTATATTGAGATTTAGTGGTGGCCTCGATGGGGCCCCTTTATATAACTACATTTAGGTAAAAAAGAGTGATGACTAACCTCTACGCTCCAAAGCGAGCTAAGTCGCTAATCGGTTAGTCATCACTCTTTTTATAACTGTACTTATGAACTAGTCCCATCGAGTCTATTCATAAATCAATAAAACGAAATTCACTGTATCAAATGAGTAAGGGACGAAAAAGTTATCGTTCTTTTTCCAACTGTACCTATGAATTAGTTCCATCAAATCTGAATGTCTATTAACGAGTTAGCGTAATTTCGCCGCATCAAGAGTGAACAAAGAAAGGGAATGGCTTAGCCATTCCCTTTTCTTGCTCTCTATATAGCCAACCTATTATTTTCGCATTTAAGGTTGATGGTAGGACTATATGGGACTATTACATAAGTACAGCCATAAAAATCACAGAACCTAGTAAAGAGCGACTTAGCTCGCTTTGGAGCGATGAGCTAGGTTCTGTGATTTTTAACAAGGCTCGCACTAATGTATGGGGGCCCCATATAGTCCTATTACGGTAAACCTTAAGCGTAATAATAGGTTGACTATATATTC
>CAUHTB010000023.1 GCA_959608595.1 uncultured Veillonella sp.
GCTTCATGATGATTATTGTTATAACCAATATCAAAGACGAACGGGATAACCCTTTCATGGGTATAAGCAATATTAGTTATGGCTTGGGAGGTAAGGATAGAGTTTGGTATATATACATTTTTTTGATCTTTAGTAGTGATAATAGTATACATAAATTGAATAGACTTAACACTACCTACAGTATCTCCAACTTGAATAACATGACCTGCTCTAAAAGGCTTAAATATAAGAATTAATAAGCCTGATGCCAAGTTAGATAAGTTGTTTTGTAAGGCCAAACCAATACCTAAACCAAAGGCACCAAAGGCAGCTACAAAGGATGTAGTAGGAACACCAATTTGATTTAAGCAAATCAATATTAGACCTACTAGCAATGCATAATTGATGATCTGCGTAATAAAGCTCATCGCAGCAGAGTCATAAGAGGCCTTAGTCATAATACGGACAGCAAAGGTTTTCACCCATTTAATAGCATAACGACCTACCCAAAATATAATAAGAGCTAATAATATATTGCCCGCTTGAGAAAAGAACCAATCTCGAAATTGAATCAATACATTAGCATCTTTAAACAATATTTCTGATGCAGAATAAAGAATATTGCCCATATTAAACCTCCAATAATATAACTTTATAAATAATTGAGCACATCTATTAATATGGTCATCATAAACATATATGCTATAATTTAATAAATATATTTTACACGATATAGTAAAGTTATTATATCGTTATATTACATATATAACAATCTAAATCTAGGGAGACTTACATGTTCAACAATCCATATGAAGCACCACAAGAGCTTGCAACAGGAGGTCATGTAACGAAAGAATTAAATTCCGTTACAGTACACTTTGACGACATCCATTATGCCTTATCTAGTGGTCAACTCAATGGTGGGTATCACCATACGTTAGCCGTACGAAATCAACAATTAACATACCAAATCGAAACAGAAAAAGATTTACCAGGTGGCTCGGTAGCCAACTATTTAGCACAAGAGTTCGAGCAAATCGATACACCTGTTCATTTTAGTACAGCGCTTCTTACATCTGCTACAATGAACCTTCACGCATACGCCAAGGTCGAGGAACACGATACGATTGTGGAGACTATCGTTACTGCAGGCTATGAAAAAACGGCCCATCGTGCAGGCACAGGCTATTGCTACGAGGAGCGAGATGGTGGTTTCATAGTACCTGGTACCATTAATATTCTTGTCTTTACAAACAAGGCATTAACAGATAGTGCCATGGTGAAAGCCATCATGACAATTACGGAGGCTAAAACCGCAGCCCTCCAAGATTGGGGTGTTGAAAGTGTACGTCTCTATCCATTTATCAACGAAGATATTCCTGAAGCAATTACAAAAGAACGCAAGACTTCTGCTACAGGAACCTCCACAGACGGTATCATTCTCACCATAGATACAAATGGTGATGTGTTAACAGACGCCGGCTCCTTCTCCCTATTTGGAGACACATTGGCTAAGGCCGTTTATGTAGGTATACAACGAGCCTTAGAAAATGCTATTGGCGCCGAATAAAAAAATACGCATCCTAGGCGAAATAAAAAACCGCACATCCTAGGCGATCGGGATGTGCGGTTCATTGCATATAAAACTGTTACACATAATATAATACTTGAAAATGAATATCAAATTAAGATTTGAGAGTTTTTCTCAAATCTTTTTTGTTTTCTAATTAATATTCATAGAAAAACTGTTGTAACTTTTTAAGATTTTTAGTTTTTGTAAGCCCCAGCATCAATAAGATACGAGCTTTTTGTGGACTCAATGTATCACTTACGAGATAGCCTGCTAGTGCATCTTGTGGTACAGCAGATACCATGCCACTCCCTGTACGAGAGGCACGTACAGTTGGGAATGTTGTATTTTGTGTTATTTGACGTACATTTTGAGGAATTGTACCATGACCCAATCCAGTCAAGATGAGCCCATCAGGATTAGTGGCAACTACACTCATTGGCACCATGTCATCCATACCGCCATAGCAAGTCAAAATGACTACACGAGGCAATTCCTTTAAGTCATGTACATCAAAGATGGATTCTTTCGTATGACGACGAGTAGAGGCTTTATAATAATAAGCTACACCATCCTGGACGATACCAAGATGCCCTACTAATGGACTGTCAAAGGTAGCCACATTAGTTGTATTCCGTTTGGACACATCACGCGCCCCATCAACATAGCCATTTAGAACAACAAGTACACCTTTACCTACAGATGCAGGTGTTCTTGCCACTTGAATCGCTTGTAATAAATTAATAGGACCATCTGCACTGATTGCCCCAGCAGGTCTCATCGAGCCAGTAATAACGATAGGTTTATCTGTATGGACAGTAAGATTAAGAAAATAAGCTGTCTCCTCCATGCTATCTGTTCCATGAGTAATAACAACACCGCCTATATCCTCTTGATTTACTAATTCTTGTACTAACTTAGATAAATCCAACCAATGCTGGACAGTAATATCGGAGCTTTCAATATTACTAAACTGAGTATATGTATATGGACCATATGGTTCTGTGCCTGGTACGGAATCTAAAATTTCATCGAGCCCTAGTACACCTGCAGTATAGCCCGTCAAATCTGTATCGGATGCGCCTTGTCCAGCAATTGTACCACCCGTACCAATCAACGCAATTTTTGTCTCCATATTACCTCCATCATAAAATACATAAGAAATAGTAAATCTTTTGTTAATCACCATTAGCATGAATTAGACTAGCTAAAACAAGTCCTCTCTCAACATTATGGGTGAAAGGACGGCATCAATTCTAATTTATGCTTATTAATACGATTTAAATAATCAATACGTTCTTTCGTTTCAAGATTTGCTATCTCTCCAGTTCTAATATATCGATCTAATACAGCATAGGTAAATCCTAATTTATCCTCATCAGATAGACCGCTGAGTCCATCACTAGGCGTCTTATCTACAAGATATTTTGGAATATCAAGTAATCGACCTATTTGGCGCACCTCTTCTACGACAAGATTGGCAAGAGGACTAAAATCCCCAGCACTATCGCCATATTTTGTAGAATACCCTACATAATCTTCAGATCCATTACATGTATTAGCTACGCGTGCCCCATTTGGCAAATTTTGCCCTACTGCATATAGCGTTGTCATGCGAAGACGCGGTGGTGTATTAATTCCTGCATCCTTGGATATATCAGTTCTACCAGTAACTGCTTTATAACCTTCACCTTGAATGATAGCGTTTGTCAAAGCGTCATAGGCAGCTCCAATATTCACTATGATATGTGGAATCCCCAAATGTGCCACTACAGCCTTGGCATCATCGATATCAGACTGAATTCCATTCGGCATAAGAACACCTACTACGCGTTCTGCCCCAAGGGCTTCTTTACATAAAGCAGCTACAATTGTGGAATCCTTACCACCGGAAATGCCCACTACGGCGCTACAACTAGGCCCATTTTGACTAAAATAATCTCGAATCCATTGAACGAGAGCCTCTTTTGTTGATTCTGGATGGTCTAACATAAGCCCTCCTATTTCTTCCGGAAAATACGATTTAATAAATCCATTTTCATTTGATAGTATCCTGGACTCATATCAAGGTAATGGCGATGTGGATTTTCAAAGCGCTGTTCTTCTAACCAAATTTCACGGTCTAATTGGTCTTTGACGTATTGACGAAGCTCTTCTAGTGTCGGTAATGTTACGATAAGCTTGCCATCTTTAATAATGAGTTGTTTCATCTCTTTAAAGGTGCAATTTTCAAAGTACAATTCACGCCATGGTTGTTCTGGATCGATATAACGATATGGTTCTGTCGTATCTGGCACCTCTTCTAACAATGTTAATAAATCTGCAATGGCACGCCCTTTATCATTGTATACGCGATACACCTTTTTAAAGCCTGGGTTCGTAATCTTTTCAACAGATTCAGAAATCTTGATGCGAGGCTCCCACACACCATTTTTTTCAACACCAGCAATCTTGTATACGGCGCCAAATACAGGATCGCTCTTAGAGGTAATCAGTCTTTCACCTACACCAAAAATATCAATGGGACCACCTTGCCCCAATAAAGAGGTTATTGTATATTCATCAAGACTATTGGAAGCCATAATTTTGCAATCTTCTAAGCCTGCCTTATCAAGCATACGACGCGCTTTTTTAGCTAAGTACGCAAGGTCACCAGAATCAAGGCGGATACCTTTTAAGCGTTTTCCCATAGGTTCCAATACCTCTTTAGCTACTTTAATAGCATTAGGAACACCAGAGTTTAATACATCATAGGTATCAACAAGGAATACGGCCCCATCTGGATACACTTCAGCGTAAGCTTTGAAAGCTTCGTATTCAGAATCATGATACATAACCCAACTATGAGCCATGGTTCCACTCACAGGAATACCAAATTGTTGACCCGCTAAAACAGTTGCCGTAGACTGTACCCCACCAATGTAGGCTGCTCTCGCACCATATACAGCGGCATCCACATTATGAGCTCGACGAGCCCCAAAATCAGCTACTACACGCCCATCCGCAGCACGAACGATGCGATTAGCCTTTGTAGCGATAAGGGACTGATGGTTCATCATAGTTAGCACTGCAGTTTCTACGATTTGTGCGTCTATGAGAGGGGCTACGACGGTTATAACTGGTTCGTTTGGATAAATAATAGAACCTTCTGGGAATGCATATACATCACCAGTAAAGGAGAAATCTTTAAGATAATTTAGAAATTTCTCACTAAAGATCCCTTGATTCCGTAAAAAATCGATATCACTTTCATCAAAATGTAGATTTAAAATGTACTCAACGATTTGTTCAAGACCACCAAAAATGGCAAAGCCACCCTTATCTGGATTGCGTCTAAAGAATACATCAAAAGCGACGCGATCCGTATTTTCATGTTGTGTAAAATAGCCGTGTGCCATGGTCATCTCATAAAAATCCATAAGCATACTAATATTGCGACTGTCGTGTTGCATCGGTTCACCAACCTTCTAAAATCTAATGGATTTAATTAATCGTTAATCGTATATCCTCATTATACATTATTATTCCTATATAGCTAGTACATACATATACTACAGTTTTCATTAACTATCCTAATAATCATTCTTGTGATATAACTATATATATACTAACTATTTATATATTCCATATATATGTCTGTGAAAGTTATCACTGGGATAAACTCTTTTATTAGTATTACAAATTCAAATACTAATAAAAACACTAAGTATTCCGTATAATCAATCAACATATATATCTATTATTTACATGAGAATGAAAGGAACCATTATGGAATCAATCGTTCAAGCAAAACGCGTATTAGAAATATTTAAAGAAATGAGCCAAATTCCTCGTGAATCAGGAAACGAAAAAGGCATCAGCGATTATATCGTAAACTTCGCTAAAAACTTGGGGCTTGAAGTTCATCAAGACGATCAATTTAATGTAGTCATCAAGAAGCCAGCGTCTCCAGGTTATGAAAACCGACCTTCTATCATCTTACAAGGCCATATCGATATGGTTTGTGTACGGGATCATGACTCCAATCATGACTTCTCCAAAGATCCTATTGCAAACATCATCGAAGGTGAATGGATGCACGCAGACCACACTACACTAGGTGCGGACAACGGTATGGGTGGTGCGATGATGCTTGCTATCCTCGAAGATGATAGTCAACAACATGGACCTATGCAATTATTGTTCACCACAAACGAAGAAACTGGCATGGATGGCGCTTTCGCCATTAAAGAAGGCCAAGTAAGTGGCGATTACCTACTCAATCTCGATACAGAGGTAGAGCACGACTTCACTGTTAGCTGTGCTGGCGGTTGCCATGTTCACGTAAACATTCCATTATTGCGCGAAAATAACCAACCTGGTTATGATGCAGGCTTATCTTTTACCGTAACAGGCCTTAAAGGTGGTCACTCCGGCATCGAAATCAACGAACAACGGGCTAATGCTAACCAAGTATTAACACGTGTACTCTATGATATTCAACAACAATATCCTGTATGCTTAGCATCCTTTGAAGGTGGCGTGAAACATAATGCCATTCCTTCTAAAGCAGTTGCTGTATTATCCGTACGCGCTGAAGATGTAGCGGCCATTAAAACATTAATCGGCTACCAAGAAAAGCAATATCTCCATGAATATGGTATCCAAGATCCAGGTCTTAAATTTGTTGTAGAAGATGTCGCTACTCCTGACGTAGTCTATGCAGATGACACAACAGAAGCGCTTATTACTTACATCTATCTTGCACAAGATGGTGTTCATTCTGTAAGCAAATCTATCCCAAATCTTGTAGAAACTTCTAACAACATCGCTATCGTACGCGAAAACGAACATACTATTGAAGTACTCATTTCCATCCGTAGCTCCAATAGCAACAGTCTTGAATTCTTGGCTAAGAAAATGATATTACTTGCGAAAACACTAGGTGTATCTGCAGAGCGTACTGGTGGTTATCCTGCATGGGAATACGATAAAGGCTCCAAGCTTGAAGAACAAGCTATTTCCTTACATAACGAAATGTTTGATACACCAGCTAATGTAAACGCTATTCATGCAGGTCTTGAATGTGGCTTGTTGAAAGGCGTATTACCAAACACCCAAATGATTAGCTTTGGCCCTACCATCGTAAGTCCACATACACCAATGGAACGCGTTCATTTACCATCCGTTGAAAACGTATATGTATACCTCAAAGCATTGTTAGCTAAGTTACAATAACGTTACAATAAACATACAATATTAAATAATGGCTATATACTGTATATGTAATTTGGTATACTAAAAGTAATCTAATTAGAGATTTATATAACGAATTCTCTCCCCCCCTCCTATGAGGGCTTCAGTCAACTCTTCCCGACTGGGCCTTCTATAGGAGGGATTTTTTTATGTTTTTCAAAAAAATATAGAATTAATATATATTCAAACAGGAGTATTCATTCATATATAGAAAAATCGATAGCTCCTACGTTTCCCACAATTAATTATGAATATCAAATACATCTGTTAATATACTCATATAAGGTATATAATCCATATATTTAAAGAGAATTTTAAGAATAATAGAAATTTCATAACTATGCATATACCCTAGGGTGTATTTTCTGTGTTATCCTATGGGTGTATACTGTGTTTACATTACGCAGGAGGTATGTATGATTCCTATTGTTATCATATCCGGATTTCTAGGTTCGGGAAAAACAACATTTTTACAACATATACTAAAAGAACATAAACCTACAGACAAGGTTTTAATTATAGAAAATGATTTTGGCGAAACTAGTCTTGATGCGGCAAATCTGGCTAAAACAGGTGCTACTATTCGTGAAGTAACGTCTGGTTGTATTTGCTGCAGCTTACAAGGAAATTTCCAACAAGCATTACTCGATATTCTTCAAAATTATGATGTAGATATTATCTATATCGAACCATCTGGGGTCAGTAAATTGAGCGAAATCATCCATACATGTGAAGATGAAGACATTGCGAAATCCGCCTATGTTCACGCCTCAGTAACAACAGTGGATGCTATGCAAGCACCTATGTTTATCAAAAACTTTGGTTTATTCTTTAAAGATCAAATCACAAACAGTGACGCTATCTTCTTGAGTCACACCGAAGATGTTCAACAAACAAGCATTACAAAGCGCATGATTCACGAGTTAGCTCCCAACACACCTATTCACGAAGAGTCATGGGATACCATTTCCTTACGAGACTATATTAAACGCCTCTATCACTGTCATGATGACAATTCATTACATGATGACCATCAATTTATGAGTCATACCTTTAAAGACTTGCGTACACTCACTCTATTACAGTGGAAAACGATCTTAGAAGGTATGCCAGACAGTGTGCTCCGCGCAAAAGGTATTGTACCGACCACCGAAGGTCCCCATGAGTTGCAATACGGTACGCATTACTGCTCCCTAGTACCTAGCGAATCCACTGACTACAGCTTAGTCGTTATTGGTACTGATTTTAATGTGCCAATGGTACATAACGAAGTGTGTCAATCATGATACCTGTTTATATCGTTACCGGATTCATCGGTTCTGGTAAAAGTACTTTCATAAATGAACAACTACAATATCGTAAAAAGCTTGGTGGCACAGCATGTA
>CAUHTB010000024.1 GCA_959608595.1 uncultured Veillonella sp.
GTAGTTGCCAATGCTTCTGGGATAGAATCAATCAAAATGCGATCAGCTCGTGTAGTTCCCTTTGTTACAAGGGCAGAGAAACCGCCGATAAAGTTAACCCCTACAGCCTTCGCAGCGCGATCCATAGCTTCTGCTACAGGCACATAAGATGTTAAATCACTACCACCAGCCACTAGAGAAATTGGCGTTACAGAAATACGCTTGTTTATGATAGGAATACCGAACTCGCGCTCAATATCTTCACCTGTAGATACAAGGTGTTCTGCTTCTTTTGTAATGCGATCATAAATGCGATTACATAGCTCTTTACCAGAGCTAGATGCGCATTCTAACAAGCTAATCCCCATCGTAATGGTACGAACATCAAGCTTGTTATCATGAATCATCTGATTCGTTTCCAAAATATTGTCGATAGATAACATAGTGCCTCCTATCCTACACGGTGCATGCTCAAGAAAATATCTGCATGCTGTGCACGGATTTCAACACCAAGTTCTTTACCTTGTGCATTCAAAGCCTCTTGGATAGATGTAAGGTTTTTCATATCTTCAGACTTTGTTTCACACATCATAATCATATTGAAAACGCCATCAAGAATGGTTTGATTAATAGACATAATATTTACACCGTGGTCAGCAAGTACTGTACTGACCCCAGCTATGATACCAACGCGGTCAACGCCGACAACGGTAACAACTAATTTCATAACATCACCTTTTCTGAGCACTACAAACTATTTGACCCATATAGGGTATTCAATAAACTATATTAATATATTATATCACATTTATTACTTTTCTACGGTGAAATCTTCATGAGTTTTCATGTAAAAACAGTATTTTACACTTCGTCGGATAATGCAGCCGTTACGATAGCCTCTCCTGCTGTCAATAATGCGACTAAACCTTTATCCCCTTTATAGCTTTCACCATAGATTTTATACAAATCCTCTGTACCGGACGGACGCGCTACAAACCAACCTGTTTCAGTTTCTACGCGAACCCCATCAATGGGCATATCCTTGTATAAAGATGTAGTGCGTATATTCGTAATAGGGTCTCCATCTACCTCTGTGGCTGTAATGGAACTTGCATTCAACTGTTTCAACTTGGCCTTTGCCGCCTTTGTACAAGCCGCATCAATGCGACCAAATCGTGGGTCACCACAACCTTCAACAATATTATTGTAGAGGCGATCAACAGTTGTGCCCATAACGGCATACATTTCCATTGCTAGAAGCGCCATTACCATGCCGTCTTTATCGGTAGTCCATACGGTGCCGTCCTTTTTAAGGAACGATGCGCCTGCAGATTCTTCACCGCCGATACCAATCTCACCATCAAATAATAAAGAGCTAAAATATTTAAAGCCTACCGGAACCTCATAAACCGGAATGTCTTTAACAGCCGCCCATTTATCAATCATAGTGGTACAAACAACGGTTTTACCTACCCCTTTATCAGTCCAACCACGGGTTGTAAACAGATAATCCGCAGCCGCTGTAAGGAATGCATTTGGTGAAATAAGGCCCTCTGCAGTAACGATACCGTAGCGATCATAATCAGGATCATTGCCAACAGCGAGATCATAATTGCCAATTTGTTTAGTTACATCCGCCATCGCATATTCAGAGGAACAATCCATACGCACCTTGCCATCATGGTCATAGGTCATAAAGCTAAAGGTTGGATCGTATTCATCATTGATAATATCCATATTGAGATTATATCGTTCTTTAATAGCACGCCAATAACCAAGGCCACTACCACCTAATGCATTGACAAGAACTTTAGGCTTCGCACTTTGAATGGCTTCCATATTGATGATGGAAGATAACTCTTCCACATATAAGCCCTTATAGTCATAAGGCACTTGTTGATCTGGTTCAATATTATCTATGCTAATGCGTTTAAACCCTTCTAATTCACAATAAGCACGAACGTACTCATTGGCGCGGGTTTCAATCCATTTTGTAATCAACGTATCTGCAGGGCCACCGTTGGTAGCATTATACTTAATGCCCCCATTATCTGGAGGATTGTGAGATGGTGTAATAACGATACCATCTGCTTTTTTATCGTGACTTTCATTATATCGAATGATTGCACGAGACACAGATGGTGTTGGAACAAAGTCCATATCCGCATCAACCATGGCAGTCACACCATTACCAGCAAGTACCTCAAGCACTGTTACTAATGCAGGCTGAGATAAGGCATGTGTATCTTGGCCCACAAAAATGGGCCCTGTCGCACCAAATTGACCACGACCATCACAGATTGCCTGTGTAATAGCCGCTACGTGTAAATCCGTAAAGGTACCATTTAAAGAGGTACCACGGTGGCCTGATGTACCGAAGGATACGAGTTGTGTCGGATCAGTTACATCTGGTGCATTGTCAAAATAGGCATCTACCAGAGTTTGTACATCTATAATATCTTGTTCTTGTACAGGCGTACCTGCTAATTTATGAGCCATAGGAACCTCCTAATCTCAAATGTATATGTCATTCATAAAATATTATATTTACACATAATTAATATGAGATGACTAATGCTTACATTTTGAATTTTACTTTTCTGATTTTACATTTTGCTTTACTTAGCGATTATGTATAGTCTGTGTATTATCCTCTTGTGTGGTACTCTTATCTTTTAACTGTTCACACACTTCAGTAGGGATAATCGGTTGTGTAAAGCCTTGCCCAATGACCTCTTGCGCATCAGTTATTAAGATGAACACATTTGGATCCGCCTCTTGAATAACCTCTTTTAATTTATTTACTTGCAAGAGATTAACGGCTACCATAACGATTTGCTTCGGCGTCCGCGTATAAGCACCAATGCCATTAATGATAGTTGCGCCACGACCAACCTTATTGATGATGCATTCACAGACCTCATCAGTACGATAGGTAATGATGAAAGCAACCTTCCGCTGATTAAAGCCGATAACCACCTTATTCGTAATGATGGTATACACATAGACACTAATAAGTGTGACCGCTACGGCTTCAAGGCCAACAACACCAATTGCAGCAACAAGGATAGCACAGTTTATGGCACTATTAATGGACCCCATTTGAAGTCCATAATATTTGCGTACAATGAGTGCAATAGGATCAAGCCCACCTGTGTTACCGCCTACGCGGTATACAATGCCAAGACCTACACCAGTAGTAATACCAGCCATCATGGAACTCAACAAAGGATCCTTAATAATCATGTCATATTGCAAGAAGTTAAATAAATCAACCATCCAAGACAGCATCAATGTGCCATACAAGGTTTTGATAACAACACGGGTGCCCAGCCACTTCCAAGCAGCCCAGAATATAGGAATATTTAAAATCATATTCCAAGAACCAACAGATAAGCCCGTTAAATAATACAAAATCAAGCCTACCCCACTAATACCAGTACTCACCAATTTGTGTGGCAATACAAAGGCATCAAGGCCGGCACCAAATATGGCACATCCAAGAATGACCATAAGGCTTTCATAGATAACACTTCTATACTTAGCGAACATAGCTTCCTCCAAATTGCCATTTCACTATAAATATTCTATAATGAACTAACTAAAACATACGCTATTTACAATATATTTAGTAATAAAACAATATGCGTATACAAATTCATCATAAACCACTTAATGGTTATTTTCAATCACTTTATAAGAGTATAAAATAAACATATAAATTGCATATATTCTGTATGTTACAAACGAGGCTATCATGAGTAAAAGTTTTGAGCAACTCGGTTGCAGTAAAATCAATATTGGACTTGCCATTACGGGCAAGCGTGAAGACGGATATCACGATATCGACTCTATCTTCCAATCCATTCGCCTTAGCGACTCCATTTATTTTGCGAAGCATCATTCCGTAGTTTTCTCCGGTGGCGCTCCAGAATTACCTGAGTATATGCAAAAATTAGTTACTTACGGTGAAGAAAATCTTGCCCTCAAAGCATTACGGGCAATACAAGCTTATACCGGTTGCAAAGCGGGAGCTGCCATTCACCTATTAAAACGGGTACCTATTCAAGCCGGTCTTGGCGGTGGGAGTGCTGATGCGGCTGCTATGTTAGTAGGTCTCAATCGATTCTGGGACTTGCGCCTTACTCAAGAGGAGCTATTAAAAATAGGCTCTACTCTTGGCTCTGATGTGCCATTTCTATTACAAGGCGGTACAGCACGTGGCACAGGTCGTGGCGAAATATTAACGTACGGAAAATCTCCTGCGCCACATTGGCTATTGCTAGTAAAGCCAAAGGTTTCTGTATCAACTGCAGCTGCTTATGGTCGCTTCACAGGCAAGTCCGTAGCAACAAAACAAACCATCGATACAGTCCAACGACACCTAGAAAACAATGACTTAAAATCAGCATTCCTTGCTAGTGCTAATACATTTGAAGAACTACTCTTCCCTGACCACGAAGAACTTGTCATTTGTAAAGAATTCTTCACTAGCCGCGGCTATCCAACCATCATGACTGGTAGTGGTCCTACAATGGTGGTATTGCTGGATAAACCAATGGAAGCATTACAACTACAAGAAGAAATCAAAGCAGCAGGCCATGATTGGCTATCTCTTATTACAAAAACATGTACACAGGAGGACTTACCATGACAAAACGGTTACAACCAATACGCCTCGATGCGTATAAACCTCTACGCGAAGTCGTAAGTGAAACATTACGTCAAGCCATTCAAGACGGCGTGTTAAAACCAGGCGAACGCCTTATGGAAATTCCTCTAGCTGAAGAACTCGGTGTGAGCCGCACACCAATTCGCGAAGCCATTCGTAAGCTTGAGCTCGAAGGCTTTGTTGTCATGGTTCCTCGCCGTGGCACATACGTAGCCAATATATCGTTAAAGGATATTACTCAAGTATTCGAAATTCGGTCTGCCCTCGAAGAACTCGCAGCAGGCCTTGCAGCAGAACGTATCACTGCAGAAGAAATCGAAACATTAGAACGAATGCTCGTAGAGATTGGCGATCATATGGAAAACAAGGACATGGAATCCGTCGTAGCAGCAGACGTAGAATTCCACGAAGTATTATACCGTGCCTCTCGTAACGAACGACTTGCAGACATCGTGCACAACTTGCGCGAGCAAACTTACCGTCTTAGAAAGACATGGGAAGAACATCGCCAACTCGTAGAAGCTATCGCCTCTCATAACGCAACACAAGCTCGTAAATTGGCTCAGATTCACATGGAACACTCTGAACAGACCTTATTAAAAGGTATGGAAGAATCTCAAGAGTTTATCAAGGCATAAGGAATCTCCTTACCTATAATAGAACAATAAATGACGAACAAATCTCTCACGTTTGTGAGGGATTTTTATTTTACAGACTCTATAGAAATTGATACAATAACATCAATAACTATATAGAATTATTTTATATGAAAGGGGCTTTTTTATGGAAGCAATGCTCAACGATGCTATATCCACCATAAATGGCTATTTATGGAGCTATTTCATCATCTTTATCCTCATCGGCGCAGGTCTCTTCTTTACGATGACAACGAATTTTGTACAAATTCGGATGATCAAAGAAATGATTCGTCTTGTAATCAGTGGTGCTGGTAGTTCTACTGAAAAAAATCACGTGTCCTCATTCCAAGCATTCTGTGTTAGTACCGCATCCCGTGTTGGGGTTGGTAACATCGCAGGTATCGCCATTGCCGTTGTTCTCGGCGGTCCTGGTGCGGTCTCCTGGATGTGGGTTATTGCACTCATCGGTGCTGCTACAGGTTTTATCGAATCTACATTGGCGCAAATCTACAAGGAACCTGTTGCTAAAGGTGGCTTTTACGGTGGTCCAGCTTACTACATTCGCTATGGTTTAAACAACAAAGCATTATCTGTTTTGTTCGCCATTTTAATTAGTATTACATATGGTTGGATTTACAACTCTGTACAAGCTAACACATTGGCTGCATCTCTCCAAGTATTCAACTTCGATGTATCCTATACTGGCGCTGTAGTAGCAATTCTTCTTGGCATTATCATTTTCGGTGGCATTAGCCGCGTTGCTAAAGCATCTGAAATCATCGTTCCAATCATGGCGGTTCTATACATCGCTACTGCATTATTCGTAGTAATTATGAATATTACTCAATTCCCACATGTAATCTACACTATTTTCTCTTCCGCTTTTGAACCTGTAGCAGCAGGCGGTGGCTTGCTAGGCGCCACTGTAATGAATGGTATTAAACGCGGTCTATTCTCTAACGAAGCTGGTGAAGGTTCTGTACCTAATGCAGCGGCTACAGCAGCTGTTAACCACCCTGTTGAACAAGGTCTTGTACAAGCATTCGGCGTATTCCTTGATACATTTATCATTTGTACCGCTTCTGCTTTCATCGTACTCGTCGTTGGCGACTATAGCACAACAGGCTTAACTGGTGTAGCTCTAGTGCAACATAACCTTGAACAACAACTCGGTTCTTGGGCACCTACAGCGGTAGCAATCTTTATCGTAATGTTCTCCTTCAGTTCCTTAATTGGTAACTATTACTACGGTGAAATTAATATCAGCCACTTAACAGATAAGAGATTCTATCTTCATTTGTTCCGTATCGGTGTAATTATCATGACATTCGTAGGCTCTATTGCCTCCCTTGATTTAGTATGGAATTTAGCCGATTTATTCATGGCTTTCTTAGTATTAACTAATATTAGTTCCATCGTACGTATGGGTCGTACTGCAGGTCTTGCTCTTGAAGACTATATTAAACAACGCAAGGCAGGCATCGAAACACCTGTATTTAACCGTTCTGTTCTTAATCATACATACGGTATCGTATGGTGGGGTGACGGTCAAACTACAGACTCTTCTGTACCTCCTACTCCAGTGGAAGATACAGTGGAAAAATAAAATATATTCTCTTATGAGGCTGGTGAAAGTATCTTTCACCGGTCTCTTTTTATTTTTTTGTAAAAGTATCCATTTATACTGTAAAAACTACGATTTATATCTAACTCTACGAGTGACTATTATCACAGTAAATATCTATATTCTATACACTTTTCAAGCATTAAAAACTATAGAATATAGTTATAAAATTATAAAGGGTATTATGTATACAACGTCGAATACTACAGTATGTCTAAAATTAGCAAAACTTAATTTACTCTTATATACAGGAGGTTATTATGAGTGGTTATAATCCTTATGAAAACATGTTAAATACGTTAGATGTAGCAGCAGAAAAACTCGGTTATTCTCGTAGTGAGTACGAAGTATTACGTCATCCTGAACGAGAACTTAAAGTAGCTGTACCACTTCAACTAGATAATGGTGAAGTTCGCGTATACGAAGGTTACCGTTGCCAACACTCCACATTACGCGGCAGTGCTAAAGGTGGTCTTCGCTTCCATCCAGATTCCGATGAAAATGAAGTTCGTGCATTAGCAGCTTGGATGACTATTAAAAACGCGATTGCTAACATCCCTTACGGTGGTGGTAAAGGCGGTATCAAAGTTGATCCTAAAACATTGAACCCTCGCGAATTAGAACGCTTGACTCGTAACTTTGTACGTCGTATTGCTCCTATCATTGGCGTAAATACTGACGTGCCTGCACCAGACGTAAATACAAACGCCCAAATCATGAGCTGGATTGCTGACGAATACAGCACATTAAAAGGCGAATGGAGCCCTGGTATCGTTACTGGTAAACCTATTGAAGTAGGCGGTTCCTTAGGTCGTAATGAAGCGACTGGTCGCGGCTGTCTCATCGCATTACAAAGTTACCTCGCTAAGAAAAACTTAGACATCAAAAATCTTACTGTAGCAGTTCAAGGCTTCGGTAACGTAGGTTCCGTAGGTGCTCGTCTTATTGCTCAAGCAGGCGCTAAAGTTGTTGCTATCGGCGACGTAAGCGTTAACATCTACAACCCTAACGGTATTGATGTGGAAAAAGCATACGAATATGCTAACTCCCATGGTCGTTCCCTTGAAGGTTACAGCGAGCCAGGTATGACTACAATTGGCGCTCAAGAATTATTGGCTCAACC
>CAUHTB010000025.1 GCA_959608595.1 uncultured Veillonella sp.
AGAGTGCACAAAAATTAATGGATGGTACTGAGAAGATGCTACAGTCTATTAATAGTATTATTGGTGATCCTGCAACTCAAAGTGCACTTAAATATTCTTTGCAATCTACAGCTGTGATGGCTGATAATGCGGTAGCTATTACACAAAATATGGCGGATGTAACGGCTCAGCTAAATCAAGCAGCACAACAGTTTAATGCTGATGGTAATGCAGGCAATGATATGCGTGCTATTTTAACTAATTTAAAACAAACTACTGATCGTGTAGATAATATGGCTCGCTCCATGGAATCTACGGTAACAGATCCTAAAGCACAAGAAAATATTAAGGAAACATTACATAATACGGCGCAAATTTCTGCTCGTATCAATAAATTAATGGGTGGTAAGGCGTATCAAACGGATACAAATGGAAATATTGTTGAGGTTGGCACAACTGAAAAAAAGTCTTCCCCTAAGGTTGAACCATCTGTAGATCTGTTGTATAACACAACAGATAATGAATTCCGTATCAATGGTCGTGTTCGTGCTATTAATGATAAAGGTATGGCAGAAATTGGACTATCCAATATTGGGGATGATACAAAATTCGATTTAAATGCAGGAAAATTTGTTAGTCCGAAATGGTTAGTACGTGGTGGTATTTTTGAAAGTGAATTGGGCGTGGGCGTAGATTATAATTTACGTGGTCCTGTATCCTTGTCTGCTGCTATGTATGATCTTAATCATCGTAAATATCGTATTCGTAGTGATATACGTTTACATAAAGATACTTATGGGGTTATTCAAATGACCAGACCGTTCGGTTCCACGAATGGCGGTACCTACTTTGGTATCAAACAAGTATTTTAAAGACTAATACATTCACTTTAGGTGAGTATGGAGGTACATATTATGAATAAAAAGGTTTTATCCTTGGGTGTAATGCTCTCCTTGGCTACTACAGGTGCAATGGCTGCTGATGTAGTTACAACTTCCGTTAATAATGGAGACCAATTAAGCAAATATCAAAAAGAAGCTATTCAATTAACACAAAAGCAATTAGCTGAAAAATCTGTTCAAGATAGCAAAACATATGAGAGCAAATTGGACCTCGATGAGTCTCGTACTATAGATTTGGCATTAGCTAATAACCGTACTGCAAAACAAACTAAATGGGGTTATGAAGCTGCTAAATCTGCAGTTAGCCAAGTAGCAGCAGGTAAAAACCCTAGCGTTAGCTATGGTTGGGCTGCTCAAAAAACCGGTGGTGATACTGGACGCGGTAAATCTGGTAGTCATAATTTCTCCATTAGTGCTCCTGTATTTAATCCTCAACTTGATGCAAGTATTGACTCTGCACGTTATACTCGTGAAGGTACTGGCGCTAGTTATGAAGAAGCATTGCAACAAGCAAAATACGATGCAATCAGTGGCTACTATACTTTGATTATGAACCGTAATCTTGTTGATGTGGCTCAACAAGCTGTTAAAGATTACCAAGGTCATGTAACAAATGTGCAAGCTCAATATAATGTTGGCTTGGTAGCTAGTTCTGATGTATTGGCTGCTAAAACAAATCTTGCTGACTCTGAAACGAGCCTTGTTAAAGCTCAAAATGCTGCAAATTTAGCAGAAGCAAGTTTAAATCAAGTCATTGCATATCCTGTACAAACAGCTATTAATACGGCAGAACATGATTTACAATATAAACCTTATAATGTTACATTGGAACAAGCTAAGGCATATGCTTTGCTTCATCGCTCTGCTCTTGTAAAATCTGCCCTTGATGTAAAATCTGCAGAAGAAGCTGTAAGATCTGCTAAAGCTGGCTACTTACCGACTGTAGCAGTAAAAGCTGGTCGTGGTTATATTGATCCAGATGGTTATTTTGGAACAAGTACAAAATCCTGGAGCGTAGGTGCTAGTGCATCTTGGAGTTTATGGGATGGCGGTGCTACACAAAATGCCATTAAAAAAGCAAATGCGCAACTTGAACAAGCTAAAGAAGCTAACTTAGCAACTGTAGATGCTGTATTATTAGCAGTACAAAAAGCATACTTGAATTTGCGTTCTGCGGAACAAACTATTCAAAGTACACAAACTGCAGTAGCTCAAGGTCAAGAAAGCTTCCGTATCGCTACACTTCGTTATCGTGCAGGCGTTGGTACTAACCTAGACGTTCTTGATGCAGAAACTAAATTGACAACAGCTCGTAACAATTATGTACAAGCTCTTTATAACTACAATATTAGCATTGCAGCGCTTGAGCAATTAACAGGTGTTCCATTGAATACTCCAGTTGGCCAAAGTGCTGAGGTTATTGCTAATAGTGGTGCCCTTGAACAATTAGCAAAACTTGGTAGCAATCAATAATATAATATGTAACCTAAAAAGACGACTTAGGTCGTCTTTTTTTTGTAAAAATTTATCATATAAATTCATTATATATTCTCATTAATTTGTTATGGTAGTGTTCATAATGATTCTATATGTGGTTATTATAGAAACTGATTAGTAAAAAATATATTAGTTTTATAAAAGTTATCTTGAAAATGCTATAGTTATTACTTTGTCTGTGGTAAGATTAGTATATATATTTATATTATTCATAATGTGTATGGGAGATCATTATGACCCGTAAAAAGTGGTGTCTCATAGGGGCTGCAATTTTAGGATTATGTGGTGTTGGTGCTAGCATCAATCCTATAGCTCGGACCTATGTGGCTCCTATGGTTAAAGAACAAGTAAATAATGCCATAAACGGATCTGTGGACTATGATTCTCTTCGTATCAATTGGAATGGCGATGTAGTTCTATCCGATGTGGTGATTAAAGATCGAGATGGACACTTAGTAGGTACTGCACAAGATGTAGCAGTGGGGGTTAAACTATCTGCATTGCCAAGCATAATTGGTGGTAATACATCAGGGGCAACGGCTATATCTAGTGTTACCGTGGAGTCTCCTGATCTCCATATATGGCAATTGGTCGATGGATCTTGGAGTGTAGAAAAGTTGGTAAAACCATCTAATCCAAATAAGTCTGGCAGTTTTGATGGTGATATTACCATAAATAATGGTCATGTAGCGTTACGTACTAAAGATGGAATAAAACGAAATGTTGAAAAGCTTGATGGTACTGTTGCACTTAATATGAGTGGTTTGTCTAAAGGGGCTTTTACGGCTGATATAGATGGTTCCTCTGTTCTTGTAAATGGCAATATAGACATGGATGATGTGTCTAATTTTGATGTGTTTGTACAAGCCAATGAAATTGATACGACTGGCATTATGAGCTTTGTTCCGTTACGTAAGGATTTAGTTGTATCGGAGGGGAAGTTACAAGATTTACATCTCAATATTAAAAGTGAAGATGGCCAATATGTTATGAGTGGCAATGTAGGGTTCAAAGGATTAAGCGGTACTTATAAACGCGGAAATACGACCTATACTATTACTGATGGGGAAGGTCGTATTATGTTAAATCACGACCAAATTGTCATTAGCCATAGTTCTTGGCGTATTAATGATCAAGCAGCAAAGCTTAATGGTCTCATTACATTAGGGAAGGATGAAGAATATCTCAATCTTAATGTTGTAGCGGATAAGGTGAATCTTGAAGCCATTACCGATGTGGGGGTTACTGGTATTGTTGGTGGTCGTGCACATATTGGTGGTACTACTGTAGCGCCTCGCGTAGATGCGACAATAGGTAGTAATGGTATTTCTTATAAAGGGTACCATGTGGACCGAGTGCAAGGAAATGTAGTATACGATAATGGATTGGTTCGTATCGATGATGCCCAATTGTCTATTGGCGCTGGTAATGCTAAAGTTAAAGGTCAATACGTCGTAGATACAGGTGATTTTGACGCCGTTGCTAATGTTCATGCCTTATCGTTGGATACTTTCACACAAGATATGACTATGCCTATTACGGGAACCATTGATGGAGAAATCCACGTTTTGGGTAAGAATAATCAAGTTACTGATCTTGTAGGGGCTGTACAAGGTCATCAGATTGGTGTACGCGGTGTAGGTATTGATTCTGTAAAAGCGGATTTGACCCATAGTGATAATCTTACCAACATAACTATGGTTGGGAATATGGGCGCTGGCTCCTTTAGTGGATATGGTTCGATTCAAAATGGTCAAGTAGATGCCACAGTTTCTGGTAATGCGTTACCGTTAACATCACTTAGTCCAATCATAGGTGAAGATGTAGCTGGCACAGTTAGCACTTCTATTAATGTAAAAGGAGCCTTAGATAACCCTAATGTGACTGGAACAGTATGGGGACAAGATGTTCTCTATAAGGGTGCTCATTTTAATGATATTCATAGCGATATTACATTAGATAACCATGTCTTGACGATTACAAATGGTCATATTGGTGACGGTAGTGGCGGTTATGATATTGCTGGTTGGTATAATATCAATACTGATGCATTAGATTTAAATGCTAAAGCTCGTGCAGTGCGTATTGAAAATTTAATTCGTCCTGTAACAGATATTCCTATTACAGGTTGGTTTGAAACTGACAACCATATAACAGGGACTGTTGCTAGTCCAATTGTAGAAGGGCGAGCTCATTTATGGGATGGGTCTGCCTATGGTAAGCTTATTACTAATGCTTTTGCCAAATACAACTATAAAAATGAAAGATTAGAGTTATATCGTTTTGACATTGAAGGATACGGAGCGACTATTACAGGTGGTGGCACAGTATCAAAAGATGCTATTAATATTGATTTTGAAGGTAAGAAAATCGATATGGGCAGACTGCTCATCAATACTGACTATAAGGTAGATGGATTGTTAGCAGGCCGTGGTACTATAACGGGCTCTATGGATAACCCTCAGTTTAATGGTTACATTTTATCTGATGCTTTATCTATAAATGGGCAATTATTGACTGATATTCATGGCCACGTGTATGCAGATAAATCCGTTGTAAATGTACAAGACTTTTCTTTTGCTGAATCAAATGGTGGTCGTTATGTTGCTAAAGGCGGCATGAAGCTCGACGATAGTAAACAGCTATTTGGTGTTTTAGATGTTACTAATGGTAGTGTCAAGAATCTATTAGCACTGTTAGATCGTAAAAATGAGCATCTTGATGGCAAATTAAACGGTTCTGTTGAAATTGGTGGCACAAAGGATAATCCAAGTGTTACTGTTGACGGTAAAATTAATGAAGTTAGTATTGATGACAAGGTTGTTGGTGATGCAACGATTGATGCTAGCTTAGCTAATCGAAAGTTTAAAATTACTACCTTAAAACTACCTGTTGATGAAGGGTTTATTGCCATGGGCGGTACATTGGATCTAGATGGCGAAGCTGACTTACAAGTCGCTTTAAAAGATGTTGACATAGTACCATTCTTACCACTTGTGGGTAAGGATATTCAAGCTACAGGTTGGGTAACTGGTGTTGTGAATGTTACGGGAAAAACTAAAAACCCTAAGGTTGAACTCTCTGGTGCGGTAGAATCTGGCTCTTTCAATGGAATTGGCATTGATGAGGGGTTTGTATTAGCTACTATGCAAGATCATGTTATTCAGATTCAGCGTATTCAAGGTGCAAAAGGGGGCTATAAGCTTAGCCTTTATGGCAAGATTCCATTGGCTGCACTTTATACCTCTGGTTACATAGAAGCTAGTAATGCTAAATCTATGGACGTAACTATCGATTTTAACGAAGCTGATATGGCTGTTATTCCTCTTGTTACTACTAGTGTTAAGGATGCAACCGGTCCGTTAAAAGGGGTAATCAGACTTACTGGTACTGTGGATCAACCAGAAGCATATGGTACGGTTTCTGTACGTAATGGCACTATGAAGCTGGCTAATGTAGATAATGAAATTACAGGGATTGATGGGGACTTAATCTTCTCAGGACAGCAAGGTGATTTCCAATCCCGCATTAATATGGGGAAAGGTTCAGCCGGTTTAGCTGCTAAAGTAAATTGGTCTGGTCATGAGCTTACAAATTATAAGGCTGCTGTTCAACTTGATGGACTCGATGTTCGTAGTGAATATATTAGGGGCCCATTGAATGGGGAACTTTATATTGCTGAACGTGATGGGTTACCTACATTGATAGGTAATTTGGACTTGGAAAATATCCAATTCAAGATTCCGCTTTCCTTACAATCTAGTGAAAGTAGTACCAATATGGGGGTAGACGTTACCATCCATGCTGGCAAGGGTGTACGCCTATATGATCGTACTTTGTATAATATGTTCATTGGTGGTGATGTTCACTTTGGTGGAACGTTACAAAATCCAACAGCTAGTGGCCAGTTTGATGTTAAATCTGGTACATTTAAATACTTAAGTCATGTATTTAATATTACGAAGGGGAATGCACACTTCGTGGGTGGTTCCTATTTGCCAAACCTACAATTAGAGGCTGAAACAAATGTAAGTAACTATAATATTATGCTTGGTGTAAAAGGTACTGTAGACCATATGGATTTAACCTTGTCGTCTAATCCTAGTCTATCTAGAAAGCAAATTATTTCTATGTTGACCTTTGGCCGTGGGGCAGATTCAAATAGCAGTACATTGACAAATGATGATGTAAATGCTGTTGCTACAGCAGGGTTACAAATGTTTGCCTTTGGCTATGTTCAAGATGCATTGCAAAATACATTAGGCTTGGATCGTATTAATATTACTACAGGTTCAATTGATCCTGATGAGCCGACGAATAAGGAAACCGCGGGTAACTATAATATTGAAATTGGTAAGTATGTATTACCGAAAGTTATGTTGACCTATTCTCAAGGTATAAATAACAAGCAAAAAAAATATGGTATAGAGTATTCTGTAAAACGAAACCTCAAGTTTACTGCATGGCGTACATCGCAAGGAAACAATTATTTAGGTGGTCGTTGGACAAGAAGCTTCTAAGTTTATGACTAGAGTGTGCAAATCCCATGGGTATGCACATTCTAGTCATATTAATTTCATAAAATTTGTTTAATATAGTACTCATTCCCAGTATTTTATGCTATAATAATAAAGATTTATTAGTCTTTATAAAACAAGATGTAAACTTTTTATGGGGATGAGTTCTAGGAGGAATTTATGTTTAAACCAAAAGCCTATAAAAGTATGCTTGCAGCATCTGTGTTGACTGCTGTCATGGGGACAGGCAGTGTATTTGCTGCAGAGGTACAAGCTGGCTATACTCCAGATTTAAATAACACAACAACTAGTGCAGCAACTACTAATGATGCTACTACTACACAAGCTGTTTACAATGCTGATGCAGCTACACCTGCAACAACACAAGATGAAACTGATGCAGCTATCTTAGCGGCTCGTGGTGATACAACTGTATCTAGCGATGGCACTGTAGTTAAAGGTTCTGACGGAACTGTTACAGTCAATAATGCTGCTTTAAAAACAGATGACAAACAAGTAAAAATGGTTTCTAAAACTACTGGTGGTACTGACCTTGATAAGGCTGCTGAAAATGGTCAAACTCAAGCTGTTACAACTGTAGAAGCTCAATATGTTACATCTGCTAATGCTGAGTCTATTAATCCATATGTAGGTAAATTAATTACTGGTTTATCTATTTCTGGTGTAACAGCTGAACAACAAGCACAATTATTGCCTATCTTGACAGAAAAAATCGGCGATGCTGTATCTGTTGATGGTGTATTTAAAGACGTAACTAACCTTGGTAATACTGGATACTTCTCTGAAGTAAATCCTGTATTCACAACTGTACCTGAAGGTGTTAAATTAGACTTTGCTGTTACAGTAAATCCAATTACTACAGGTGTATCCTTCGAAGGTA
>CAUHTB010000026.1 GCA_959608595.1 uncultured Veillonella sp.
AAACTAGTTTAACCTATCGCGATGCAGGTGTTGATATCGATGCAGGTAATCGCGCAGTAGAATTGATGAAAGAATCCGTAAAACGCACCTATACACCTGGTGTTGTAGGTGATTTAGGTGGTTTTGGGGGCCTTTATTCCTTAGCTGGTCACTCTATGTCTGACCCTATGCTCGTATCTGGTACGGATGGGGTAGGTACTAAATTGCGTCTTGCTATCATGATGGATAAACATGATACTATTGGTCAAGACTGCGTAGCTATGAGTGTTAACGATATTCTTGTGCAAGGTGCAACGCCTTTATTCTTCCTCGATTACATTGCAGTTGGTAAACTTGATCCTGTGAAAGTAGCAGATATTGTGCGCGGTGTGGCTGAGGCTTGTAAAGAGTCCGGATGTGCTTTACTAGGCGGGGAAACTGCTGAAATGGCGGGATTCTACGATAACGATGATTACGATGTGGCTGGTTTTGCTGTTGGAATCGTTGATCGTCCTAAATTGATTACTGGTGAAAGTATCAAAGCTGGCGACGTAATTTTAGGTCTACCGTCGTCTGGTGTACATTCTAATGGCTTCTCCTTGGTTCGTAAAATTGTATTCGATCATAAACAGTTATCTATGGATACAAAAATTCCAGAGTTTGGTAAAACTTTAGGCGAAGAATTATTGACGCCTACTCGTTTATATCCTAAAGCTGTATTGCCATTGATTGAACAACAGCTTGTAAAAGGCATGGTTCATATTACCGGCGGTGGCTTCTATGAAAATATTCCACGCGTATTGCCAAAAGGTGTTACTGCAGAGGTAGATGTCACTACATGGCCACGACTTCCTGTATTTACAAAACTACAAGAATGGGGCAATGTTGCCTGGCCTGAAATGTACCGTACTTTCAACATGGGCATTGGTATGATTGTTATCGTTGACCAAAAGGATGAAGAAACGGTTAAAGAAAACCTTTCTAGTCGTGGTGAAGCGGTATACGAAATTGGCCGCATCGTAAGTGGTGATGGTCCTGTTGTCCTTAAAGGGGCTGAGTTCGATGCATAATTTTAAAAAGCGGTTAGCCCTCTTTGCCAGTGGTCGTGGTTCTAATGGGGAAGCTCTGTATAAGGCCATGCAAGAAGGCTATATTAATGGTGAATTTGTTGTAATCATTACAGATCACGGCAATGCAGGAATTGTGGAACGTTCCAAATCTTGGAATATTCCGCTTATTGTTATGGAACGTAGCGACTATGATTCTAAAGCTAGCTTCGAACAGGCTCAACTAGATGCTTTAGAGCCTTATAAGATTGATGGCATCGTCTTGGCAGGCTATATGCGCATTGTAGGTGCTCCTTTGATAGAGCGATATGAACATCGTATATTAAATATTCATCCTGCTCTGTTACCATCATTTCCAGGCCTTCATGGTCATCAACAAGCCATTGACGGAGGCGTAAAAATTACAGGGTGTACGGTACATTTTGTTGATGCGGGAATGGATACGGGCCCAATCATTATGCAGAATACGGTTCCTGTATTACCCGATGATACAGAGGATACCTTGAGTGATAGATTATTACCTATCGAACATAAAACGTATAAAGAGGCGTTACGGCTATTTTGTGATGACAAACTCACAATAAAAGGGCGTGTTGTATATATTGAAGATTGATGTGTAAGCAAAGGAAGACGTTACATGATTAAAAATGCACTTCTTAGTGTTTCTGATAAAACAGGTATTGTAGATTTTGCGAAGGGGTTAGTTGAATTAGGTGTAACCATTTATTCCACAGGTGGGACCCTTAAAGCGATTACTGATGCGGGCATTGCAGCAAAAGCAGTTGAATCTTTAACTGGTTTTCCTGAAATGATGGACGGCCGTGTAAAGACATTGCATCCCAAGGTTCATGGTGGTATTTTGGCTATCCGTGATAATACTGAACATCAAAAAGCTATGGCTGACCATGGTATTGAACCAATTGACCTTGTTGTTGTCAATCTCTATCCATTCCGTGAAACCATTGCCAAACCAAATGTATCCTTAGCGGAAGCTATTGAAAATATCGATATCGGTGGCCCTACCATGGTGCGTTCTGCTGCGAAAAACCATGCGTATGTGGGCATCGTTGTAAATCCAAACCATTATGATGAAATCTTAGCAATGCTTAAAGAACATGGTGAATTGCCTAAAGAATATCGTTTTGGTCTTGCAAAGGAAGCCTTTGCTCATACTGCCGCTTATGATGTAGCCATTGCTAACTATATGAGTGGTGTATTAAACGAAGGCCCTACACCACCTGAATATTTAAGTGCTTATGAAAAGGTAACAGACCTTCGCTATGGCGAAAATCCGCATCAAAAAGCGGCATTCTACAAAGAAATCGGCAAAGCTCATGGCATGGGGGCTTTGAAACAACTCCATGGTAAAGAGCTTTCTTATAACAACATTGTAGACATGGAAGCGGCTTGGAATATGGTGTGGGAGTTCACAGATCCTGCAGCATGTATTATTAAGCATACAAATCCTTGTGGTGCAGCTACGGCAGCTAACTTGCATGATGCTTATGTAAATGCTTACGAAGCAGACTCCGTATCCGCCTTTGGTGGTATCGTTGCTTTAAACCGTGAAGTAGATGCAGCTACGGCAGAAGAAATGAGCAAAATTTTCTTAGAAGTCATCATGGCACCTGCTTTCACAAAAGAAGCATTAGACATCCTTGAAGGAAAGAAAAATATTCGCCTCATTGAGCTATCTAAACCTGAATCTGGCCAAGTAACAGTGAAAAAGGTTTCTGGGGGTCTATTAGTGCAAACAGAAGATGATATCCAAGAAGACCGCGCTAACTATAAAGTTGTTACGAAGGTACAACCGACAGAGGAACAATGGAAAGCTCTTGAATTTGCTTGGAAACTTGTAAAACATGTAAAATCCAATGCCATTTTGATTTCTAACGAAAAACGGACACTCGGTGTTGGGGCTGGTCAAATGAACCGCGTTGGTTCTGCAAAAATTGCCCTTGAGCAAGCTGGTGAAAATGCTAAAGGGGCAGTATTAGCATCTGATGCATTCTTCCCATTTGGAGATACTGTAGAAACGGCGGCAAAACATGGTATTGCAGCCATCATTCAACCGGGTGGCTCTATTCGAGACGAAGAATCCATCAAGGCTGCCGATGAAGCGGGCATTGCTATGGTATTTACAAGCATTCGTCACTTTAAACATTAATTGGTTTAGCATAATAATTGAGGTTTACGGTTGAGCACTAGCTCTTATCTAATCATTGATGCGTAATAATGATTATTGAGGCTATAGGTGCTTACATAAATGATGTATCGATGGCGTTTAGGCGTCGATGGAGGACTTATGAAAGTATGTGTAATCGGTAACGGCGGCCGCGAACATGCCTTAGCATGGCGCTTGTCCATCAGCCCTAGCGTAACAAAGGTATATGCCATTCCTGGCAGTGCGGCCATGTCAGATTGTGCTGAGCTAGTAGGTATTGACTGGCAACAAAGCGATCATTTGATTAACTTTTTAAAGGATAATCAAGTTGATTTAGTCGTTGTCGGTCCTGAGGCACCTCTTGTAGCAGGACTAGCAGATGAATTGAATAAAGCGGGGATTCCTGTCTTTGGTCCATCTAAAGCAGCTGCTCAACTAGAAGGATCCAAAGTGTTCGCCAAAGATTTAATGAAAAAATACAACATCCCAACTGCTGCCTATGGTGTATTTCACAACGTAGAAGAAGCGAAAGCATTCATCGCTACAACAGGGGCGCCCATCGTTGTTAAAGCGGATGGCTTAGCAGCTGGCAAGGGCGTTGTGGTTGCTATGACCATCGAAGAAGCAAATGCAGCTGTAGAAGACATGCTTAGTGGTAATCGTTTTGGAGAAGCTGGTAGTACCGTTGTTATCGAAGAATTCATGGACGGTGAAGAGGCGAGTTTACTTGCCTTTGTAGATGGCAAAACAGTAGTTCCTATGATTGCTTCCCAAGATCATAAACGCATCTTTGATGGAGATAAAGGTCCTAATACTGGTGGCATGGGTACCTATGCACCAGCTCCAGTGCTTACTGATGCATTACGAGATGAGGCGATGAAAACAATCTTAGAACCTATGGTAGAGGCTATGCAAAAAGAGGGCATGCCTTATGTAGGTTGTCTCTATGCAGGCCTTATGATTACACCTCAAGGCCCTAAGGTTGTAGAATTTAATGCCCGCTTTGGCGATCCTGAAACACAAGTAGTGTTGCCATTACTTGATAGTGACTTAGGTCAAATTATGATGGCTTGTGCCACAGGCACATTAACAGCTCATATGGTGAAATGGAAAGATTCCTCGGCAGCTTGTGTCATTCTTGCTTCTAAAGGGTACCCTGAAACATCCTCCAAGGGTGATGTGATTCATGGTGATATTAAACAACATGATACAACCATCGTATTCCACTCTGGTACAAAACTTATTGGAGACGAATATGTCACAAATGGCGGCAGAGTTCTTGGCGTAGTAGGCCTTGGTAAAGACCTTAGAACAGCATTAGATAGAGCTTATGGCCGTATAGAACACATTGATTTTGAGGGCATGCAATACCGTACAGATATTGGGGCGAAAGCTTTCAAATAAAGAAAAAAGTGTTTTGAATACAGTAACAGCGTTTTAAATACAGCAAAAACGTTTTGAACAAAGTAAAACCTCTACACTCATGCATATTACATGTGGTGTAGAGGTTTTTATTTTCTACCTTTTAATGGTTACCTATGTTATAATAATGTAGATATAAAGAGGGCCCATCGACGTGTGATGGCGTTAGGCTCATCTCAAAAATTTTGAAATCTATTGATGGCGCCTAATATGTAGAAGTACATCTTCTACATATTAGGTGTTTTTACTATAGTCTATTTTTCGTATAGCGACATACAACTATGAAATATAACAAAGAACCGCTAAAACTGAATAGTCCGGTATCATTTTGGATGAATTTCCCCAATGAAGAACGCGTGTTTTGGGTGGATCGCCAAAGTGACCGCATCGTTGTGGGCGCTAAACGTCTAGCGACGGTTAAAGATGATGACGATCGCCATAATTATGCGTATGTATTTTATGGGGATACTTTTTTTGATACTCTAAAAGACCCTAAATGGTCTGGTATGGGGCATGAAATGATTGCTTTTACCCATTATTACATCGTAGAAAATGGAGAGTCCTTCTATCTACATGCTGGTGAAAGTGTTCCTATCGAGGATTTTGAAGTACCACATATTCGCCATAACTACAAGGAAACTAGTGATGATAAGGCGGATTGGAACCGTTTGATGAATGCTATTGCCAATGGTATTAACAGCGGTGAGATGACTAAGGTCGTCTCCTCTCGCGAGGTGGAATTCACTAGCGAAACACCATATAATGTGGCAAGTATCTTGGCTAATTTGGTAGATAATAATCCGAATTGCTTTATCTTTGGCTATGAAAAGGATGGGCGTACCTTTGTAGGGGCATCGCCAGAAATTTTAGTCCGCCATCGTGGCAGTGAAATATTAAGCTATGCCTTAGCGGGCACTGCTCCAAAGGATGGTCCTAATGCGTGGACTAAGGAACAATTACTAACTAATAAGAAAAATCTTGTAGAACATAATATCGTTCGCAATCGCATCGTGAATACGATGAGACAAATTACTCCAGATATTACGGTGGGGGAAACCGGCATTATGGAGTTGTCGCACCTCTATCATTTGCGTACCATAATTACCGCAAAGGATAGTACAAAATCTCTTGTGGAATGGGCTAAATTGTTACACCCTACACCAGCCCTTGGTGGTGAACCTCGAGAAAAGGCGCTAGCCTTATTACAAAAGTATGAATCCCATGAGCGTGGTATGTACGCAGCACCTTTTGGCTTTATGAAAGATATGGGGGATGGCATCGTTGTGGTTGCTATTCGATCTGCTCTTATCATGGATAATGTATTATATGCCTATGCAGGATGTGGCGTTGTAGCCGATTCTAATGCGGATGAAGAATATGCTGAAACTAATAATAAAATGCGCACCATCTTGGATGCTTTATAATTGTTTCCGTACCTTTAGGGGTGTTTGAAAGGGAATGTAATGAATGAATATATTGCTGCCTTGGTAGACGAGTTCTACCAACTTGGCGTCCGTCATGCGGTGTTTAGCCCTGGCTCTCGTTCTACGACGATGGCCATGCTGTTCAAGGAGCATGAAGGATTTGAAACCTATATGAATATAGATGAGCGTTCTGCTAGTTTTATGGCTCTAGGCATTGCAAAGGCTCATAAGGAACCAACTGTACTCGTATGTACCTCAGGTTCTGCTGTGGCCCATTATTTGCCAGCTGTTTTGGAAGCTCAATATACTGGGGTTCCACTCATTGTACTGTCTGCCGATAGACCTCATACACTATTGCATGTAGGGGCTCCTCAGACTGTAGATCAGCACAAAATCTTTGGTACTGCGGTCAATTATTTTGAAGAATTAGCTGTGCCTCAAGAATCTCATTACTATACATATCCTCGCCAAGTGGCTCGTAAATCGTATATGAAAGCGATGGATACTAAAAAAGGGCCAGTCCATATTAATGTGCCTCTCTTTGAACCATTGGTGCCAGAATTGAGTCGTAACCATTTTGAAGCTGGACGTAGCTCATTTAAAGTGGTTAAGCCAAACTATGGTAGTGTATTTGACTGTCGCCATGAAAATGATTTGACTCATATTAATAATGCAGTTGATATTGCTCATGGAAATGATGGTACAAACGAGATTAATGATTTATTTAAAAGATATGAGCGTATCCTTATCCTAGCAGGCCCACAGATCGATATAGATGAGGCTGAAACGATTCGTTCCTTTGGGGCAGCTTTACAAGCCCCTATTTTGGCGGATCCGTTGTCTAATGTAAGACGATGTTATAACTCGGCGGATAATCAAAGCAATAAAGAGGAGATTGATACTAATGATGTTGTTATCTCTACGTATGATGCATTATTAGCAGGGCAAGCTCTTTGGAACGAGTTAAAACCAGATTGTGTAATTCAGTTTGGACAAATCGTTGTATCAAAACGTGTACAACAGATGATTGCTAGCTGGACTGATGTGGAGTACATCGAGGTTAACCCTACAATGGACTCTATGAATCCAACAGGTAAAACTACCATGCATGTGCAAGCCAGCATTGATGTATTTACCCATTTATATGGCAAAAATAATAGCTCTGATGAGTACTTAAAAATATGGCAACGGTTAGAACAAGAGGGTAAAAAGCAACTAAGCTTAGCTATCGATGAGCCTCATTGCTTTGAAGGCCGAACCATACGCGAGTTGCAAGAGTATATCCCGGAAGATGGACAAGTTTTTATTGCCAATAGTATGACGATTCGCGATTTTGATTACTTCTGGTTTAGTGGGGAATCTAAGGCGGTTCTTTATGGTAATCGAGGCGTCAATGGTATTGATGGCACTATTTCTACGGCTCTAGGGGTAGCAGTAAATGGTAGACCTACATATTTAGTAACTGGGGATTTATCCTTGTTCCATGATTTGAATGGCTTGGCGGTAGCGAAAACCCATAATTTAAACTTAACCATTATTTTGCATA
>CAUHTB010000027.1 GCA_959608595.1 uncultured Veillonella sp.
GTGGGGGGCACATCATTAGCGACGCATCCACTAGAGATTACCTTCCATGGACGGTCTTGTCATATAGCATCATTAACTGACTCTGGTATTAATGCCTTAGACTGTGCTGTAGATTTATATCAAAAAATAAAAGAGTTAAAGAAAATGTTCCCTAAAGGGGCTATTGTAGGGACCATTTTTACTGAAGCTGGTACAGCACCAAATGTAGTAACTCCTAAGGCTACGATTCGTATGACTGTTCGCGGTAGTACGGTGGACGATTTAGAAGGTATTATTTTGCCGGCTATCAAAGAGGCTGCTAAAGAGATCGGAGTATCTTATGGGGCCCGTGTTGAGATGCATCATTATGAGCCTCTCTTTAAGGATATGCGTCAAGATAAACAGCTATTAGATCTCTTTAACGATGTGATGACTGAATTTGGTGAAACGCCCCGTATATTGCCTGATGATGAGGCTGATGGTAGTACAGATGTAGGAAATGTATCTTATGAAGTACCAACAGCACAGCCCACATTACAGATTGGATTAGGCTTAGAAGCTCATACACCAGAGTTCACTTGTGCAGCAGGTTCCGACTATGGATTGGAGCAAGCGATTAAGGGCGCTAAGATTATGGCTGTGGTAGCCTTGCGTTATGCAGTAGGTAAGTGATGTTCAATTTTTGACATATAGAGGTCAAAAAGGTACAATAGATATAATATTTAAGTAAGTATGAAACAAGCCGTCTTCAACAAGACGGCTTTTATTCCGGTGGAGATAGATATGAGTGTTTTAACCGTTTCAAATGTAACCCATGGTTTTGGAGCGCGACAAATTTTAGATGATGCATCATTCCGCTTGTTGAAAGGTGAACATGTAGGGTTAATTGGTGCTAATGGTGAAGGCAAGTCTACATTCCTAAATATCATTACAGGCAAAATACCTCCTGATGAAGGTAAAATTGAATGGTCCAATCAAGTAACTGTAGGTTATTTGGATCAACATGCGGTCCTCGAAAAGGGCATGACCATTCGCGACGTATTGCAACGAGCTTTTGATGATTTGTTTGTAATGGAGCAAAACATTAACGATGCGTACAATCGCATGGGTGATGTGTCTGAAGATGAAATGAATAAGCTTCTCGAGCAAGTAGGGGAGTGGCAAGAAATTCTAGAGCAGCGTGGCTTCTATGAAATTGATGCGGTTATTGAGCGTACAGCTGCAGGTTTGGGCCTTATGGATATTGGACTTGACCGAGATGTTACGGAGCTCAGCGGTGGCCAGCGTACAAAGGTTTTACTTACAAAACTTTTACTAGAAAAACCGACGATTTTGCTCTTGGACGAACCGACAAATTATCTTGATGTAGAGCATATCCAATGGTTGCAAAACTATTTACAAAACTACGAAAATGCGTTCATCTTGATTTCTCATGATATGGAGTTTTTAAATTCCGTAGTCAACGTGATTTATCATATCGAGCAAGCAGTTTTAACGCGTTATACTGGCGACTATCATCAGTTCCAAGCGGCTTATGAAGTGAAAAAAGCGCAAGCAGCTAAGGCTTATGAGCGTCAACAACAAGAAATTGAGCGCATGGAAGACTTTATCCAACGCAATAAGGCTCGTGTAGCAACGCGTGGTATGGCAAATTCTCGAGCTAAACGGTTAGAGAAAATGGAGATTTTGGAAAAGCCAAAAGAGTACATTAAACCAAGTTTTGGTTTTAAAGAAGGCCGTACGCCAAGTCGTTTTATTGTAGAGGCCTTTGGTTTGGAATTAGGCTATGATGAACCGTTGACTCGACCAGTAGACTTTCAAATTGAAAGAAATAAAAAAATCGCTATTCGTGGCGTTAATGGTCTAGGTAAAACGACATTATTGAAAACAATTTTAGGGTTATTAAAACCGGTGAGTGGTGAGTTGGTAAAAGGTGATTTCTTACAAATTGGGTATTTTGCTCAAGAAGATACACCATCCAATTCTGAAACTGCCTTAGATTATATTTGGAATGAATATCCGGCAATGACTAATGCAGAAGTACGTGCAGCGCTTGCTCGTTGTGGCCTTACTAACGAGCATATTACATCGCAAATGCGCGTGTTATCTGGTGGTGAGAATGCAAAGGTTCGCTTATGTAAACTGATGCAAAATAAGTACAATGTACTCGTATTAGACGAACCAACGAATCACTTGGACATTTATGCAAAAGAAGAACTGAGTCGTGCTTTGCGTGAGTTCAAAGGAACTATCGTTTTAGTAAGTCATGAACCTGAATTTTATAAAGATTGGGTTACGGATATTTGGAATATTGAGGATTGGACGACGAAAATCGTTTAGGAGGACCGATGAATCAACGTGCAAAGGACGGGATAAAGCAATTTTTAGCGGCTTTATCTGTTGATACTGAGGCGCCAGAGCTAGAGAAAACACCAAGTCGTGTAACAGAATTATATAGTGAATTATTCAGTGGCGTAGGATTAGATACAAAGTCAGCCTGGGGTGAAACATTTAGTACTGATTATAAGGGTCTTGTAGCGGTTACAGGAATTCCTTTTTACTCTATGTGTGAGCACCACTTGTTGCCATTCTTTGGAACCGTGGATATTGTGTACCAACCTAAGGATGGGTGTGTGGCAGGGCTTAGCAAGTTTCAAGATATTGTTAATATTCTTAGCCGGAGGCCGCAACTACAAGAGCGGTTAGCATCAGAATTAGCAGATGCAATTATGAATGATTTATCTGCTCATGGTGTATTCGTACGCATTACATCGACTCAGTTGTGTATGCTTATCAAAGGGACCATGCAGCAAGATTCAAAGGTTATTACATTAGAAAGCCGTGGTGTGTTAGCAGAGACTGGCACATTACGAGATGAAGCGTTGGCAATGTTAGGTGGAGGACAGGCAAATGTTTAAACGTAGAAATTACACATGGAATGATGGCAAAAGTTTATCTTTGTGCGATCGTACCCTTATTATGGGGATACTAAATGGTACGCCTGACTCTTTCTCTGATGGTGGTAAATTCAATACTCCAGAAGCGGCAGCAGCACATGTAACGCAAATGATTGAAGATGGTGCTGATATCATTGATTTAGGCGTAGAATCTACGCGCCCTGGTTGCACACCATTGACAGCAGATGAAGAAATTGAACGCTTAGCCCAATTGATAGACCCTGTACTACATGCATCTACAGTACCTGTATCTATCGATACCTATCATGCTAAAACTGCTGATTATGCACTTTCAAAGGGCGCTCATATTTTAAATGATATTTGGGGCTTACACTATGATCCTGATATGGCAGCAATAGCCGCAAAATACAAGGTACCTGTAATCATCATGCACAATAGTAATGATACAAACTATGGTGACATCATTGAAGATATGAAGGCATACTTCTTCTTTGCTGTAGATAAAGCCTTAAAGGTTGGTGTAACACCACAACAAATTTGGCTTGATCCAGGTATCGGATTTTTTGGTAAAACAGAAGAACAAAATATTGAAGTTATGCAACGTTTAGGCGAATTAACGGCTTATGAATACCCTATTTTACTTGCGCCTAGCCGTAAGGGTTTTATCGGTTCTATGTTGGGCGGTTTACCTCCAGAAGAACGCGATGAAGGCACGGTAGCGGCTTGTATTACGGGTGTATTCCAAGGTGTTGATATGGTGCGTGTTCATAATGTGAAAATGCACAAACGCGCCTTGGCCGTAGCAGATGGCCTATTACGAGGTGAATAATGGATAAAATCGTTTTAAAAAACATGGCATTTTATGGATACCATGGCAATTTGACATCTGAACAAGCGCAAGGACAGCGCTTTTTTGTAGATGTTGAAATTACTACGGATCTTACAAAGGCCGGTCAAAGTGACCAGTTAGAGGATTCTATCAATTATGTAGAAGTATATGAGCTTGTAGAATCTGTTATGACTGGAGAAAAACATAATTTATTAGAGCGTTTAGGTGCACTTATTGCCGACTCTTTATACCAACATTATCAAGGTATCGTTGGCTTATCTGTAACGGTGCGCAAACCATCTGTACCTATTGCTGGTATCCTAGATTATGTTGAGGTTGTCACTACAAGAGGTCAAATTTGATGTATACCTATTACATCAGTGTAGGTTCAAATATAGGTGATAAAAGAGGCTATATTAATTCCGCTTTTCACCTATTACAAGGGCATGAGGCCGTTTCAGAGGTTATTAGTTCTTCTTTGATAGAAACGGAACCTTGGGGATATACAGATCAGGCGTCATTTATTAATGGCATGTGGTCTTGTAAAAGTACTTTGAATCCTCATGAAATGTTAAGTGTCCTTCAGTCCTTAGAACAAGAGGCTGGTCGTGAACGACTCATTCACTGGGGACCACGTACATTAGATTTAGATATTATTTTGGCTTTTGATGAAGCCGGTTCTATGATTTCCATTTGTGCTGAAACTCTAACTATACCGCATCCTTATTTTTGGGATAGAACCTTTGTCTTAGAACCTTTACATGAGTTGTTACCAACTTTTACCTATAAGGGTATCTCAATTAGCGAGCGACTAGCTACATTAAGTTTGGCATAGAAGTCCACAAAGATATTAAAAAAATTTACAGTTATACCTAGAATTGGGATTATATTAATAGGAACTTACTGTAATGGCAATATATTATTACGTTTTATGCCTGGGGATTCATAGGGAGTATAAATGAATATAAAACGTATCGGTTTATGCATACTAGCATTAATTGTAGTGGGGCTCTCCTATTGGCTTGCAGTAGGTGGCAATTACGACAGTAAAACAGTACGCATAGACCCAGAAGAGCATACATTAGTAAATTCTAGTGATGCCATCATTTCAAAACGAATATTAGCGATGAAGTCTATCGACTCACAAGTGTACTTTCTAGGTTATGAAGGGTATGGTATTTATAATTTAGCTGATAATACACTTCGGTTGATGCCTATTACCTTTCGTGGCCAACATATTGAGCCACCGAAGACCGAGAATTACCAACGTGGTTTACGAGAGATTACTATGGTAAAAACTTTCTCTGATTTTAGTGGGCCAGAACAATCCGTACTCAAGGATTTGTTGGAATCTACAGATAGAGGAGCTCATTATTATGGGGACTTTTACCATTCAGGTTATGAGTCATCCCTCATTGACATGAAGGATCAATATTTTATAACGAATACGGTACGAGCTTTAAAGCGTATAAATCATACATTGTATGTATATGATGCGTCAGGGTTTATTATCATTGATTTAGATAGTCGTCGTATTCAAGGGTTCTTTAATAATCGTCTAGGTGGAGAAGGACCCAAAGGAGTACCTGATAGCTTGCGTGGCCATTATGGTTCAGATTTCACGATGATATATGCATTGTCCAAGTTAGATCCAAAGGATTTAGAGATTTTATGGTCAATGCGAAAGCAATATTTAGAAAAGTCACCACAAGTGATGGAGAACAAGGATTTATTCCCTCTTAATCTTGATGAGATGACTTTATAGGAGGTATATTATGCTTTGGTCAATTATTGTAGGCGGTTTCATTGGTTTTGTAGCTGGTCGCATTACTAAAAAAGCGCAAAGTATGGGGATTATTCTTCGTGTTATTGCTGGCTTAGTTGGTGCTTCCGTAGGCCAAGCGTTGCTTGGTACATGGGGTCCAAGCCTTGCGGGCATGGCATTGATTCCGTCCATCGTTGGTGCAGTTATCGTGATTGCTGTAGTCAGCTTCTTTACTGGACGAGATTAATTATATAAGGTAAGGACTAGTATAGGATTTCCTATACTGGTCTTTTTTTATCGCTTTATATCCATTTTCCTATATACCTATGAGAAAATAGGTATATAATAGTTTATGTATTTTAAATTTAAGGTATATTAATATAGCTTAAGGTTATCGGTTCATATATTTGTAACCGTTGGTTTAAGTGGAAGCGTATTAGAGGATAGATATCTTTTAGTACTACAGGTAGGAGGCCCTTATGAAGTTACGTAAAGTAGGTATTATTGGCACTGGACATGTAGGTTCTCATGTAGCATTTTCCCTTGCTCTACAAGGTGAAGTAGATGAATTGTATATGATGGATATTGACGAGAAAAAAGCTAAAGCACAAGCCATGGATATCAATGATGCGGTTAGCTACATTCCTCACAAAGTGACAGCTACTGCTGGCCCAATTGAAGAATGTGGGGATTGCGATGTTCTCGTATTTAGTGCAGGTCCTTTACCAAATTTATACCAAGATCGCTTAGAAAGTCTTGGTGATACCGTTGAGGTTCTAAAGGATGTCATCCCTCGAATTAAAAAGTCTGGTTTTGATGGGTTTATTATTTCTATCTCTAATCCTGCTGACGTTGTAGCTACATATTTATGTAAACATTTAAATTGGAATCCAAAACGCATTATTTCCAGTGGTACAGCCTTAGATTCTGCACGGTTACAAAAAGAATTGGCTCGCATTTTTAATATCAGTAATCGTACAATTACAGCATATTGCTTAGGTGAACATGGCGGCAGTGCTATGGTGCCATGGTCTCATGTATATGTACAAGGAAAACCTCTTGTAGAATTACAACAAGAATTGCCTCATAGATTCCCTACACTTGACTATACGCAAGTGCTAGATGATGTTAAAATTGGTGGTTATCATGTATTAGCCGGTAAAGGTTCCACAGAATTTGGCATTGCCAGTGCAACTACAGAATTAATTCGCGCTGTATTCCATGATGAAAAGAAAGTATTGCCATGTTCTTGCTATCTAGATGGACAATATGGTGAAGAAGGTATCTTTGCATCTACACCAGCAGTTATTGGTAAAGATGGCATTGAAGATGTATTTGAATTAAAGCTTACCGAAGAGGAATTGGCTTTGTTTAAAAAGTCTTGTGCCGTAATTCGTGAATATGCTCATAAAGCAGAGTCTTTATAAGGCCATAGTAGATGTTGCTAATAAGTCTATCTTTGATAAGACATCTTCAACTATATGATAGATATAAGGTAAACTATAGATAATTTTATTTAGTCTCTAACGAGGTTCTGTGATATAATTAAAAAATGACAGTATACAGATGATGAATATTTTTGGGGGACATTATGAGTCAAGACACAATGGAAGTACAACGTCCAAAAAGGCCGCGCAAACGGGTTCGCCCTAATCGCAAAGCGCAGGATCAACGTATTATCCTCATGTGGATCAAGCGAATTGGTATAGGGATTATGGTGCTGCTATTGTTAGGGCAAGCCTATCGCTTGGTGGCTGTATATCAAGAAAAACAACATATTGAGCAACAATTGCAAGAATTAAAACAGCGAAATGAAGAACTAGAACAGGAAAAGGCAAAGTTACAAGATCCAAAGACCATCGAGGGGGTGGCTCGAGAGGAGTTAGGCCTTGTTAAACCTGGTGAAGTACCTTATGTAAAATAGGTTGACTTTAGTAATTTAGATTCGCATTAGTTTGTAGTTTGAGGTTTCCGCATTAATTAGGAGGTTGCATGGCAATCGAAGTTGGTAACATTATTGATGGTACCGTATC
>CAUHTB010000028.1 GCA_959608595.1 uncultured Veillonella sp.
TATATACAAGCTTTTATATAAAAATTAATCATAAATTATAAAATTATCATCCTTTTTTAATATATATTTAAAAAATTGTAATATCTCCTTTTTTATATGTAACAAAAAACGACGCCCCCATAGGAACGTCGTTTTATATCACTAAGGATATTATTTTTTGTTTTTAGCAGCTTTCGCACGTGCGTTACGATCAAGGATTGTTTTACGCATACGAATGCTTTCAGGTGTTACTTCAACGAGTTCGTCATCGTTAATCCACTCAAGAGCTTGTTCCAAGGAGAAGATACGAGGTGGAGTCAAGCGTACTGCTTCGTCAGAGGAGCTGGAACGCATGTTAGTAACGTGTTTTTTCTTACATGGGTTAACATCCATATCAAGTTCACGAGTATTTTCACCAATAACTTGGCCTGCGTACACGTCTTGGTTAGGACCAACGAACAATGTACCACGGTCTTGAACAGAGTTCAAACCATATGGAGTAGTTTCGCCATTTTCGAATGCTACCAAAGCACCGCGTGTACGGGAAGGAATTTCGCCTTTGTATGGTGCATAACCATGGAATACATGGTTCATAATACCATTACCTTTTGTAGCTGTTAAGAATTGTGCACGGAAACCAATCAAACCACGAGCAGGAATTACGAATTCCATACGAAGGTAACCAGCTAACTCAACCATGTTAGTCAATTCAGCTTTACGTTGGCCAAGATTTTCCATTACAGTACCCATGAATTCTTGAGGTACGTCGATAGTCAATGCTTCTAATGGTTCGCACAATTTGTCGTTAATAGTTTTGAAGATTACGCGAGGTTTACCTACTTGTAATTCATAGCCTTCACGACGCATAGTTTCGATCAATACAGCCAAATGCAATTCGCCACGGCCAGATACTTTGAAAGCATCTGCAGAATCAGTTTCTTCTACCTTCATAGAAACGTTAGTTTCTACTTCGCGGAACAAACGATCACGCAGATGACGGGATGTAACGAATTCACCTTCGCGACCTGCGAATGGAGAGTTGTTTACGGAGAATACCATGGACAATGTTGGTTCGTCGATGGAGATGGATGGTAATGCTTCAGGATTTTCAGCATCTGCTACAGTTTCGCCGATATTGATATCGTCGATACCAGCGAACGCAATGATATCACCCATTTCAGCTTCGTCAGTTTCAACACGGTTCAAGCCATTGTATGTATATACACGACCGATTTTCGCTTTACGAGTGCTTTCACCAGTCATGATAGCTACTTGTTGGTTAGGTTTCATTTTACCGCGAACGATACGGCCTACTGCGATTTTACCGATAAAGTTATCGTAATCAAGTGTAGTAACCATGAATTGAAGAGGACCTTCCAAATCACCTTGTGGTGCAGGAATTTCTTCGATCAATGTTTCAAACAATGGTTCCATATTTACAGCTTCGTCATCCCAGTTAGTTTTAGCCACACCAGCACGAGCAGATGCGTATACTACAGGGAAATCTAGTTGGTCATCATCAGCTTCAAGTTCCATGAACAATTCAAGAACTTCATCTTCAACCTCTTTAACGCGTTGGTCAGGACGGTCGATTTTGTTGATAACTACGATTGGTTTCAATTTTTGTTCTAAAGCTTTACGCAAAACGTATTTTGTTTGAGGCATTGGACCTTCGTAAGCATCTACGAGAAGCAATACGCCGTCAACCATGTTAAGTACACGTTCTACTTCGCCACCGAAGTCAGCATGGCCTGGAGTATCAACGATGTTGATTTTAATGCCATCATGCATTACAGCAGTGTTTTTAGACAAAATAGTAATACCGCGTTCACGTTCCAAGTCGTTGGAGTCCATTACGCGTTCTGCTACTTTTTCATTTTCACGGAACACATGGCTTTGTTTTAATAACGCGTCCACCAAAGTAGTTTTACCATGGTCAACGTGGGCGATAATCGCTACATTACGAAGATTTTCGCGAATCATAAGATCCTCCCTTTAATTCTTTTAGTATATTCTATATCACATAGCGCTTGTGAAAGTAGCTATGTAGGTATATTCCCAAAATTGGCAACACTTAATTATAACGTAGTCTATAGAAAAAAGTCAAAGAAATACAGGATTTCTAATCATGGCAATTTCTACATTTGATTATACTTTTGAGTCATCTTAAGGCTAAATTAGCTACATAAGCATATGGTATTAAAAAAGATTTCTTATGATACCTTGCCTCAAATAAGATAAGAGGAACGTCACATAAGAAATCTTGTATTAATATTTAGTTTGTATTAATCTTCACCAATCATACGTACTTCTGGCTCCAGATGTACACCATGTTGATCATATACGCGTTTTTGTACTTCTTTAATAAGATCAAGTACATCTTTAGCTTTAGCATTGCCAGTGTTGATAACAAAGCCAGCATGCTTATGAGATACTTGTGCATCACCAACAGATAATCCTTTAAGACCTGTTTGTTCAATCAAAGTACCTGCAAAATACCCTGGTGGGCGCTTAAAGGTTGAACCCGCGCTAGCATACTCTAAAGGTTGTTTAGATTCGCGCTTTTCTGTGAGCTCATCCATGCGAGCCTTAATAGCATCCTTATCACCAGGTTGTAACGTCATAATAACCTCTCCAATAACCTCATGATTATCGTGGAATACGCTATGACGATATCCAAAATCTAAGTGAGATGCATCGTACTCCTTAATATTGCCCTCGAAGTCTACAGCTAGTACTGAAGTGACCACATGGCTCATTTCCCCGTCATAAGCACCTGCATTCATAAATACAGCACCACCAAGTGTTCCTGGAATACCAATGGCAAATTCAAGGCCAGATAGTCCGTTTTCCCAAGCAAATTCAGAAGCATCTTTTAACATATAACCAGAACCAATGCATAATACATTATCATTGCAATCCATGATTTGTGTCATATGTCGAACCGATACGACAGCACCGCGAATACCACCATCTTTCACCAAAATATTGGAGCCGCAACCAATAATAGTTACAGGCACTTGTAATTCGTGAATCTTGCGTAGCGTAAAGCTCAACTCATCCATCGTCGTAGGTTCAATAAATAAATCAGCAGGACCACCAATTTTAAATGTCGTATGATGACAAAGCAGTTCCTGTTCTCGTACACGTGTACTAGGTAATTTCTCTAATAAGGCTTCTTTTAAGTCCTTAATGCTTTGGTTGTTGTTGTTCGCCATGATCTAACACTTTCATCCCCTCAGTGATTGGTTCGCTAATGATTTTATAAATATCATTAGAGATTTGGCTCCAACGCATTTGTGCTTGTAAATAAGCAGCCGCTGCAGCATTTTCTTGAATTTGAGGCATCAATTCCTCTTGTTTCTTTTGCAATTCATCAGCTTCTGGTGCACCAGACAACTTTGCGTATTCCCATTGCATTTGTTGTGCCATAAATGTGCGTACCAACGCCGCCGCTACTGCGTCAGCTTTCAAAGCTTCTTGAGCTGCCATTAATTCTTTGTACTCTTCGGATTCACGCATAGCGTGAGCTAAATCATGAGCTTTATCGTAGTTCATAATATCCTCCTCTAACAACACCTGTCAAAATACTACCTCTCATGTAGATTGGGTAGAATTTCTAATACATATTTATTGTATATATCTCAATAGTGAAAGTATATTTATTTAGGTTGAATCCAGTTGCCTTCGGCTTTAAGATCTGGATAATCAAGTTGGCGCATAGCTTCATAGGCAATAATGGCGACTGCGTTAGATAAGTTTAAAGAACGCGCCTCATCTACCATTGGTATGCGAATACATGTTTCTTCAACACCTTCTAATAAGCTTTCAGGCAAGCCTCTTGATTCAGGGCCAAATACGAGCATATCCCCGATTTCATACTTTACCTCGGAGTGGGTATGCTTTGCTTTTGTAGTAGCGTAGAAATATCTGCGATTAGGATATTTCGCATACAACTCTTGAATATTTTCATGTACCTGTACATCTACCAAATGCCAATAATCGAGACCAGCTCGTTTCACGTGCTTATCGTCGATAGAAAAACCAAGTGGTTTGATAAGATGTAGGGTCATATGATTAGCTGCGCATAAACGCGCTATATTTCCTGTATTGCCAGGGATTTCTGGCTCATAAAGTACTATTTCCATTTTCGTTCCCCTATTCTTTATATCTATATTATTCTACAAAGGAACGCACAAAATGTCCACTTTTCCCGCCTTCTTTTTCTACGAGGTATGTAGGTCCCATAATCATGCCTTTATCAATGGCCTTACACATATCGTATACGGTGAGCAAGCCCACTTGTACAGCTGTAAGGGCCTCCATTTCAACGCCCGTTTTTCCAGTAGTCTTAACGATGGCACGTACCTTGACGGCCTTGTTATGATTTTCATCAGTGCAAGCAGGGCTTTCACCATCTACTAAAGAGCAGTGAACCTCAACCTTTGTGAGCGCTAATGGATGACAAAGAGGAATGAGATTGCTCGTTTGCTTAGCCCCCATAATAGCAGCTAGTTGCGCAACACTAAGGACATCGCCCTTTTTTATAGTACCTCCAGCAATGCGCTCATAAATTACATCATTGATTGCTATGAATCCTTCTGCGATGGCTGTGCGGGATGTGATATCCTTATCGGATACGTCCACCATCCAAGCATTACCATCTTGATCAAAATGTGTTAAATCCATACTATATCCTTACTAATTATGCATAAATTATCATCAATAGTTTTATTTTCATTAGTTATATTATACAATAGAATTAAGATTTATATGTATAAGGAAGGAAGTGTTCCTATGAAAACAAAACTAACTTATTTCGGTCATGCTTGCTTTATGCTAACACGCGGTGATGTGTCCATGATTTTCGACCCATTCTTAACAGGTAATACATGGGATATCGCAAAAAAAGAAGATATTAAATGCCAATATATCTTTGTCAGCCATGGTCACGATGACCACTATGGCGATACAGATTTCATTGCTAAAGCAAATGATGCGCTCGTTATCTCTACTGCAGAGGTAGCTGGTAAAGCAGCAGCTGCTGGTTGTCGTACACACGCTATGCATTTAGGCGGTAAATTCGACTTTGAATTCGGTTCTGTTCGCATAGTACCAGCCTTCCATGGTGCTGGTATCCCTGGTGGTCATGCAGCAGGTTGTATCGTAGACTTCTACGGAGATATTGTATACTTCGCAGGTGATACAGCACTCTTTAGCGATATGAAATTGTTGAATCGCTTTGGCGATATTGACTACGCTTTACTTCCTATTGGTGATAACTTCACGATGGGCGTTGAAGATGCGGCTCTTGCTGCTTCTTATGTAAAAGCGCGTATCTCCATTCCAATTCACTACAAAACATGGCCTATTATCGACCGCGAACCAGGTGTATTTACAAGCTTAGTTGAAGGCAAATATAATCAAACAGCCCTCATTATCGACCCAGGTTCCTCTATCGAGCTCAATAACTAAAATAACAAATAACATCTACGTAGAAATGACGCAATTCTAAGGAATTGCGTCATTTTTATATGCTTTTATAAACGCTTCTCTAGGTTAAACCAAAATATATCAGTGCTCAACCTTTATAAAGCAGCCTAAACCTCCTGGTTAGCCATAGAAAAGCCACTACGACTAGACATACGTACAAATTCATCTATATCTTGTGTTTCATCTACACCCACATAACCTAGTTCACGAACCACGCCATACGGATTATGAAGAGATAGTTGAGGATTTTCCCCTGTAAGAACCCATAAAACCTTATACCCTTTCGGAGCCTCTCGTAATCGTTCCTCGCCTTTGCCATCCGTGAAGTAAACCAATAAATCCACACGGTTTTGATTGGCTAAAGAAAATACTGGCGAGAAAGCTGTTGCACCGCGCACATCAAGGCGAGGCTTTACATCTTTTACTGATTCCATCGTATAAGTACGGCGCACCTCATTATCACATTCTACAACGGTAATGCGATGATTATAGGCATGTACAATTTGCAGTACTTGTTCTAAGGCGTTCGTAAACTCTGCATCGGTAATACTACCACTCATATCGAGCGCAACCCATACATTAGCTTTATGTTGGCGCAAGGTACCAGACAATTCCAAGCGCTCAGGTTGACGACGATTGCGACGCATCGTCGTTTTTTTGTACCCACTTGCTACCTTGCCCATGAGCTTTTTAAGGTAGAAATACCACGGAAGAGCACGACGTGTCTTTTGGAAGGTATCGATGAGACTCTTCACATACCCTTCCATATCACCTTTTGAGGCTTCGTTGATATAGCGCTCCGTAATTTGGTCCATCGTATCCGTATCAATGGAATCAGATTCATCCCAAATATCATGACTAGTTTGAGGGTCAAACTCCATAGCTACAGCTGTATCAGAATTATCTACGGGTACAAAGAGTTCAGGCTTTTCCTTCATCGCCTTATCGATGGCCTTGGCGTAATACTCAATGGTACGGAATCGTTTGAGCATCAATCCAAAACGTTCATTTACATTGGCTACAGTAACCGCATCACGATCAACATGTTCTAAGTAGTCATTTACAACCATATCCATCGCCATATGTACAGCCGTTTTATTAAAGCTTTGACTCAATGTTTTTACGCGCATCAAATGTGCAGAAATAATATGAAGAATTTCACGCTTAATGCCATCCTTCATAACATCTGGTGGTTGGCGTAGTAAGATAAAAGGATTTACATATAATACATAGCCACCTTGTTTTAAATTAATACCGAAGGCACTAGTCATATCAAAACGAATGCGATGAGCCATTTGTAAATAGAAGTAACCAAAGAATTGGTCCTCTTCAAGGAGTAAGCTATTTACATCATGCAAAATATTCCATAATCGTTGCTCAAAGGCAGGTGTCATAACGGCTTGTTGCATTACTGCAAAATCGGTGCCTTCAATTTGTATCTCATCTAAGGCACGTCCTATGGTCCCTATATGACTATCAGACATATTATGGTTCATCAAGTCCGCCGCTATGCGTTCTGGTTCCATGCTATGATGTTGCTCTTCATAACTATCTACATAGGCTTCGTAGGCAGCATAGATTTGCGTGTACAAGGCCTCTGCTTCACGATGAATACGTTCCCGTTTTGCATGCCAACGATCGAGAGCCTCGATGGCCTTCTCATCATAGGAACCTGTTTTCTCCCACCCGTCTATATGAGTGAGTAAATCAGAGGCGTCGCGAATATCATCTTTATCTAAATTTCGTTGCATCATTCCACCTCCTTTTTCGTTTAACATCAGATTTTATGTATATCATGTTTTATATATTGGTTATTGTATCCCCAATCATTCGCTAAATTTCTTTATCCATATGGACAGCTTCATTTAGTTAACTATGGAGCAGAACTATTTTTGTGCTTCAAAGAAGGTATCGATGAACAAGTCATCTTCAATCGC
>CAUHTB010000029.1 GCA_959608595.1 uncultured Veillonella sp.
CTAATTTCTTAGCTTCTGTTTGGAAATATCGATCTTTACTACCAAGCTTCATAGCTCCTAAGCTACCCATGCCACGGTATACTTTATAGGAACGACCTTGATAAATCACTGTTTCCCCTGGGCTTTCATCAGTACCAGCTAAAATATTACCCATCATAACTACATTGGCACCAGCCGCAATAGCTTTGGCAATATCGCCAGAATATTTAATGCCCCCATCAGCGATGATAGGAATTCCATAGCGACGACCTACTTGAGCAGACTCGTAAACAGCAGTAATTTGAGGTACCCCAATACCTGCAATAACGCGCGTTGTACAAATAGAGCCAGGTCCAATACCAACCTTAACAGCATCCGCGCCAGCTTCAATAAGAGCCTCTGTGCCAGCTGCAGTTGCCACATTACCTGCAATCACAGGAATATGAGGATAAGCTTGTTTAATTTCTTTCAATGTACGAAGTACACCTGCAGAATGACCATGTGCTGTATCTACAATGATTACGTCAGCCTTAGCAGATACAAGTGCATCAAGACGATCATATAAATCTTTAGATACACCAACAGCAGCACCAACTAATAATCGACCACTGCTATCCTTGGCAGCATTTGGGTATTTTGTCGCTTTTTCAATATCTTTTATAGTAATTAAACCTTTTAAGTTTCCATCGCCATCTACGAGAGGTAATTTTTCAATACGATGTTCACTTAAAATTGCTTTTGCCTCTTCAAGAGAAGTACCTTCTGGTGCAGTAACAAGGGAATCCTTTGTCATGCAGTCTCCGATTTGGCGAGTTAGATCAGTTTCAAAACGCATATCGCGATTTGTAATGATCCCTACTAGTTTACCATGTTCTGTGATAGGTACACCAGAAATTTTATATTTTTCCATGAGTTCTGCTGCATCGGATAGTAAATTTTGAGGGCTTAAGAAAATAGGATCAACGATAACACCATGTTCAGAGCGTTTTACCTTATCAACTTCATGGGCTTGTTCTTCAATAGACATATTTTTATGGATAACGCCAAGGCCACCTTCACGAGCCATAGCAATAGCCATACGGGATTCAGTAACTGTATCCATCCCAGAACTAATCATAGGGATATTTAACGTAATGTCACGAGTTAATTGAGTTTTTAACTCTACTTGATGTGGTAGCACATTAGAAGCCGCTGGTACTAATAAAACATCATCAAAAGTTAGTCCACGCATACCGAATTTATCGTCTCTCATATTTAATTCCTTTCCGTATAATAAAACAAAACTACGACCCGCCTAGTCCACATTGGACTAGGCGGTCAGTCGTAGCTTAGCGTTCAGACCGCAAAATGCCGCCTTCCATATAATCATCTTTTTTCATATCTACGAAGATAACTTTTACTGCGTCAGCAGGTACATTAACGATATCAACCGCAGCTTTAGTGATAGCTTCACCTAATTGTTTTTTTTGTTCTTTTGTGCGCCCTTCAACGAGCTCTACATGAATAAGTGGCATATTGACCTCCATAGATGAAAATGAAATAAATTTGTTTGTTCTATTATACGGTATGAGGAACAGATACACAAGGGAAAAACCCAGATAAAATCTAATATTATCGCTACTTATGTACTTATTATTCCTACCTCTTAATTATACAATATTCTAAGAAATTTTTCACCAAATCTTTTTTCTAATTCTTCTTTCATTACAGATTCAAGTTTTTCCATCCCATGTTGGCTTGCAAAATCTAATACATCCTTGCGAGCCTGTACCAATATTTCAATATCTTTAATTATATTGGCAACTCGTAAATCAGGTAATCCCGATTGAGCTAAGCCGAATAATTGACCAGAACCACGCAATAATAAGTCTTGTTCAGCAAGTTCAAAACCATCCTGTGTCTGTTCCATCAATTTTAAACGCTCTTGGCTTACATCATTTTTTGAATCACTTACAAGAATACAATAGGATTGATGAGATCCACGGCCTACACGGCCACGCAACTGGTGCAATTGCGATAGACCAAATCGCTCTGCCCCTTCAATGCACATAATGGTCGCATTAGGCACATTGACACCAACTTCAATAACGGTTGTAGAAACGAGTAATGAAATCTCACCCTTATGAAAGGCATTCATCACTTCATCCTTTTCACTTGGTTTCATGCGACCATGTACAAGGCCAACTTCATAGGCCTTGTAAAAGTACTCTTTTAATTCTAAATACAGTTCTTCTGCTGCCTGTAAGTCTAATTTTTCAGACTCTTCTACTAGAGGACATACTACGTAAACTTGACGTCCTTCTGCCATTTCTTTGCCGAAGAAGTTTCTCAATCGTTCTTTATATGAGCTATCTACAGCATATGTTTTAACCGGCTTACGTCCAGGTGGCATTTCTTTAATCAAGGATACAGCAAGATCACCATACACAGATAAGGTCATGGTCCGTGGAATTGGTGTAGCTGTCATAATGAGTACATGTGGGTATGTACCCTTTTGTTGTAATCGTGCCCGTTGTTCTACACCAAAGCGATGTTGTTCGTCGATAATGACGAGACCTAAATTATGAAAGTTAACACCCTCCTGAATAAGAGCATGGGTACCGATGATCATATTAATTGATCCGTCAGCTAAACCTTCATAGATGCGCTCTTTTTCTTTTTTTGTAGTAGAACCAGTTAATAACTCTATAGCAATACCCAGATTACGACATACCTCTGTTATGCCTTCATAATGTTGCGCCGCCAAAATCTCCGTAGGGGCCATTAATGCCCCTTGGTAACCATTTTCGATGGCCTTCAATAAACTCAATGTAGCTACAACAGTTTTACCAGAACCTACATCACCTTGCAATAATCGTTGCATAGGACGTTCATCTTCCATATCGATGCGAATGTCCTCTAATGCACGCTGTTGATCACCTGTTAAGGAGAACGGCAAGTTTTCTATACACTGAGCCATTAAATCTCCATTAGGTCCCATCTTAGGTCCTTTATGACACTGCTCTTTATTCCGCAACAAGGCCAATCCAGATTGCATGACAAATAACTCTTCATAGGCCAATTGATGACGCGCTTCTTCATATCTCTCTGAAGAATCAGGGAAATGCATCATTTTAAATGCATCATAACGACTCATGTATTGATGTGCTTCACGAACCTCAGCAGGCAAGATTTCTTGCAGTTCATGATTAGTGGCAAACCAATTGCGTACTGATGAGCGCACTACAAATTGAGACACACCATCGGCAAGAGCATAAATGGGAACGATACCACGATCAGGCTCGCCACCATCTCCCAAATTTTCTATTTGGGGCGTATTCATTTGCATAGACCCATATTGAAATTCTGCTTTGCCATATGCATATAAACGCTGCCCTTTTTTATAAAAGTTCTTTTTATACCCTTGGTTAAATAAAACAATCTTTAGTGGACCAGTACCATCTGCAATGACCACCTCTAATATAGACAATCTAGGTCGAGGGCGTTTTTCTTGTACAGCAATAACATTGCCCACAACGCCACCAGTCATGCCAGACTTTAAATCACCAATTCTATAAATTGTACGGCGGTCTTCATAGCTTCGAGGAAAATATGTCAACAATGATGTTACATTCGTAATCCCTAGCTTATGCAATTGTTTCTCCCGACCAGGACCAATCCCTTTAATGGTCGTTAACCGTTCATCCATAGAAACTCCTTTAAATATACGATAAACACTGAGGATATATCCAATTTCTGTATATCCTTGTGTAAAAGCCCATTCATATCATAGAATATGATATATAGTATACCTTATATTGTAGTATATTTCATAAAAAGAGCAATATGTACGACAAAAACACTTGCTTTAAGCTATTCTTTATGATAATATACTTTTGTTATGTTATAGATTAAGCTTGGAGGTGGAAACTATGGCAAACCTTTGCGAAGTATGTGGCAAATCCACATCTAGCGGTATGAACGTGAGTCACTCTCACATTCGCACAAGAAAAACTTGGAAACCGAACATTCAAAGAGTACGGGCGGTTGTAGACGGTGCTACTAAAAAAGTTAACGTATGCACTCGCTGCCTTCGTTCTAATAAAATTACACGCGCGTAAAATAAAAAGTACATGTACTCTTTGGGGTTCTAGAGCCCCAAAAAAAGCAGTTAGTTCATTTGAACTAACTGCTTTTTTTGTTATCTATGTACCTATTACTATAAACCTTACAAGGTAATATTTGGAATATAGTACTGTTTAAACAACTTAATAGCATATTGATCAGTTAAGCCTGCCACATAATCTACCACATCACGGGTAGAGTAAAACTCACGATTACTTTCACAGCCCTCCATATCATCAGGATGTTCCATAAAGTGAGTAAATAAGTTTTTCACCACATGAGATGCCTTATTTCGATCAGGAATTAAAGCTGGCGCCAAATAGACATTTTTAAACATAAATTGACGGAATAGATTCATAGTCATTTCGATATCGGAAGACATCGAAATAACCGGCTTATCTAAAGATTCGCGCACCATATCTTCAACCATAGCGGTAATCATGCTAGATGGCGTCATACCGAAGTGTTCTCGCACTTCAAAAGGTAATTCCTCGGCCGTCAACATACCTGCCCGTTGTGCATCATCAAAATCGTGACATAAATAAGCAATGCGGTCAACGATACGAATAATTTGACCTTCTAAGGTAACTGGAATTGTAGCCCCTGTGTGACCTACAATACCATCGCGCACAGCGGTTGTGAGATTAAGGCCTTCATGTTCACCATGCTTTTCTAACACTTCAACCATGCGCAAACTTTGTTCATTATGATTGAAATGACCTACCATATCACGCAACGCATATTCTCCAACATGACCAAATGGTGTGTGTCCCACATCATGCCCCATGGCGATCGCTTCTACTAAATCCTCGTTGAGGCGTAATGCACGAGCCACTGTACGTCCAATCTGACCTACCTCAAGGGTGTGTGTCATGCGCGTACGATAATGGTCACCTGGTGCAATATAAACTTGTGTCTTGTGCTTTAACCGTCTAAAACATTTACTGTGAATAATGCGGTCCCGATCACGTTGAAATGCCGTTCTAAGTGGATCGGGAGCTTCCTCAATATCACGAATTGCATCGCGGCTTTTAGCAGCATAAGGAGAAAGGAGTAACGCCTCCCTCTCCTCTATTTGTTCCCGTATATTCATTTACCCTCCGAGGCGCGGTTTCGATCGATGAGTTGCATAACAAGAGACGCTGTTTCTTCGATAGATTTATTGGAAACATCTAACACTTGGCAATGCAAACGACGCATAATAGCTTTCGCGTATTCTAGTTCGGATTGAATACGCTCAATAGAAGCATAATTTGCTTCGTCCTCTAAACCGATAGCGCGTAACCGTTCACTACGAATATTATTTAACTTAAATGGGTCGATAATAAGGCCCACGATTTTCTTAGCTGGAATTTTAAATAATTCCTCTGGCAATGGTACCTCTGGCACTAGTGGCAAGTTGGCAGCTTTAATTTTTTTGTATGCCAAGAACATGGACAATGGGGTCTTACTTGTTCTAGATACACCAATGATGACTACGTCTGCCTTTTCAAAGCCAGATGGATTTTTACCATCATCATATTTCACGGCGAACTCAATAGCTTCAACCTTTTTGAAATATTCTTGGTCTAGTTTATGAACCATACCCGCAGTCATACGAGGCTTTGTAGATGCTACTGTACCTACTGCATCGAGAACTGGACCCATAATATCTACAGCAGGAATGTTATATTCTGCTACTTTTTCATGAAGATATTTGCGCAAAGATTCAGATACAATAGTATGACAAATAACATGATTACCACGTTTTGCATCTGCTATAATTTCATCAATTTGGCTTTCACTATCAATATATGGAATGCGAACAATTTCAATTTGTTCTTTATCATATTGACTCGCCGTAGCCCTTGCTACAGCCTCTGCAGTCTCCCCAAGGGAGTCCGATATTGCATAAATAATTTTTTCTGCCATTCTATCAACCTCAATGTATGCTACATTCTAAAAATACTTTCGCTACCGTCGTTTTAGATACACGGCCTACAACCTTTAAGCGTTTCTTGTTTTCCACATCCTCGCGAACGACGACAGGTAAACAATCCACTTCATAATCTATCATCTTCTGTGCAGCCTCTACTAATGTATCGGTAGGCTCCACTGTTATAACCTTGCTCACAGGGGTCATAATCATAGATATAGGCATTGTGTGCGAATCTGTTTGCCCCATAGAGGCACGCAACAAGTCCTTACGAGATACTACACCTACTAAATAGGAATCATCACACACTAGAATAGTCCCTACATCTTCAGTAAATATAGTAACAATCGTGTCATACAAACTTGTATCCCCATTGACTACGACGGCTTGAGATAATACATCACTTACCAGAAATGATTTTAATCGCTCTGCTGTTTGTGTTTCCTTTGAAAGCCCCACATAGTAATAACCTACATTAGGACGTGCATCTAAAACACCTAGCATAGTTAAAACAGATAAATCTGAACGCAATGCAGATCGTGTAACCTCTAAATGTTCAGCAATAGCACTACCTGTAACAGGTCCTTCTTCACGAACGATTTGAGCAATTTGTTCTTGTCGTTTCGACAGTTTCACACGGTAACCCCCTTTCATCTCTGTTTGTATTATATCCTAAGTTACCATTCAGAAAAAGAGGAGACCAACGGGCCTCCTCTTTCAATACCACTATATGATTACCAAGTTAAGTCATCAGTTTCTTGACGACCACGACCAGTCATAGCATCAAGCATGATTCGTTGTTCGATTTGAGCCACCATTTTCTTAGTGTTCACAACCGCATCTGGATTAACAGAAATGGAGTCGATACCACTCTTCACGAGGAATTCGCAAAGTTCAGGATACACACTTGGCGCTTGGCCACAGATGGATACAGTTTTACCATCTTTGTGAGCTACTTCGATGAGATGGCGAATTGCTCTACGAACTGCTAGATTCCGTTCATCATAGATATGTTGAACTGTTTCATTATCACGGTCACAGCCAAGAACGAGCATAGTCAAATCGTTAGAACCGATGGAATAACCATCTACATATTTATTGAATTGATCAGCTAAGATAATATTTGCTGGAATTTCAGCCATAAGCCAGATTTTGAAATCTTTACCGCGTACAAGGCCTTCTTGAGCCATTAAGTTAGTAACAAGTTCAGCTTCCTCTACAGTACGGCAGAATGGAATCATAACTTGTAAGTTTTTGAAACCAAACTCGTTACGTACTTTTTTGATTGCTTCTAATTCTAATTTGAAAGCAGGTGTATATTTAGGATCGTAGTAACGAGAAGCACCACGCCAGCCAAGTAATGCACTGGATTCATGTGGTTC
>CAUHTB010000030.1 GCA_959608595.1 uncultured Veillonella sp.
TAATCATTGCAAAGGCTGCAAAGGCATTACCCATGATCATTGTGAAGATAACCATACCGATGCAGTATGCAACAACTACGAGGAATACATTATCTGCTGGTACTATACTTGCTACGGCACTGGAGATAATTTTACCAACGCCAGCCAAATTAAATAGATAGCCTAGAGCCGCTAGTAATTGGGACAAAATAGCAGTCCAACCAATCGCATCGATAAGACGACGACCTTCATGGAATCCTTGGTTAAGTTTGCCTTTTGTAATGTAAAGAGCGGCACACATCGCGATGATTGCTGCAATACCTATCCCTACAAGAGCACCTAGCTTAGTAAAGAAGCCAATTACGAAGGTAATGATACCAACAAGTAAAGCTGGTACAAAAATAATATTACCGATACGAACTGCTTCATCTTTTTTAAATTCGATAGGAGATTCGAAGTAATGACCTTTACCGAGTTGTTTTACCAAAACGATAGCTGCCATGCCAATTACGAGCCAACCATTGATTTCTTTAGAAAGATAAGAGCCAAAGATAAAGGATACGCTGTACAATAACCAGAATAAGCCTGTACCAATACGATATTTATGTTCTTTATCTAAAAACGATTGAATTGCGAAAATAAATAGAATAATACCTACAAGAAGGTATACATAATCTAAAGGCTGCATTTTATAGAGTATTTCTAACATATTAATTAGCCTCCTTCTTTAATTCTTCTGGAGTAACGAGGATATTAAATTCATTTGGTACTAATTTACCAGCTTTCATATCAGCTTCGTCACGAGCTACAGAGGCTTGAATTGTTTTATCAAAAATAATAAAACGAATAAAGTTAACGATATAGGCACAAACAGCAGTTGGCAATCCGTATAACACCATATCTGTTAACTCTACAGAATAGCCTAATTGTTCCATAACACCTTTGATAAGCAATAACCCACCAGCAGCAAGGAACAAGTTTTGACCGAAGAAATTGCCTGTATTATCTGCAGAAGCAGCTACACCACGCACCTTATCAAGAGTACGTTGAGATACTGGGCGACCTTGAGCTACCGCAGCTTCACTCATAGGTGCGATCAACGGACGTACCATGGCAACCATACCGGACATGTTAATACCAAAAGCTACAGTTACTTCGCGTACAAATAAGTAAATCATAAAGATACGACCAGCCGTAGCAGCGTTGATCTTGCCGATCAAAATTTCTGCTCGTTCACGCAAACCATGACGTTCCATAAGGCCAATAACAGGTAAAATCAAAATAAATAATGACATATAACGATTTTTAACAAAAGCTTCACCTATAGCACCAACGATATCGTTGATACTAAGACCACCTGCAAGGCCCGTTACAAACCCAGCGGCCACGACAACTAACAAGGCATTAAAGCGTAGCATCAGTCCGATGACCATCACTAAAATACCAGATAAGACTAACATAGTCACACATCCTTTCAACAAACCATCTATAAACTCATAGTCTATAGATATACTATATATAATTTATATTATATACTCAAATATGTATTTTTGCATAAATAAACCTCACACATGACTCCATTTAACGTAATTTACGGGTCTTAGAGTCTTATTATTAAGACTCGCCCTATTAAATGAAATCATGTGTGAGGTTGAGTTAGTATGTATAGAAAGATTTACTATAGTAAATCTTTTTTGAAAAGTATTGTAGTATGTTGTTTGCCTCTAAAATGAACTTTATCATATGCTTTAAAGCCGAAAGATTCATACATTTTAGGCAACCACGGATGTTCTTGTGCTGTACCTAATGTAACAGCTGGCGTTTTAAATTGATTAATCAATAATTCTTCCGCATAACCAAGCGTTTCCCGAGCATAGCCTTTACCTTTGAACTCAGGTGCCGTTACAAAGTGAGCAATGTGTGGAAATTTATCCGGTGTAGAATATTTAATCCACGGCATACAGAACGTAATAGAACTAACAAGTTGCCCATCAATATACAATCCATATACAGGATAGGTTTCGATCCACTCCTTGGATTCTTCTTCTGTAAAATCGATAGCATCGAATGTAATTGGATAGTCTTTAATCGCTGCATAGCCGTCGATTAATACCTTATGATATTCTGCTGTATCCGCTACTGTTAATTGTCTAAATTCTTTCATGGTCTTTCCCTCATATCTATATTTTATTCACTAGTTTTGTATATTTATTACTTATGAGGGTTATTATACACCTATATGTATTAAGTTGCAATATATTTACATAAATATTGCATGAAGTTTTGATATCTAATAAGAAAATAGAGGATGATATATTGTAATATCAATATATCATCCGGCACCAACACTTCTCTATCATAAAAGTTATCCAATATACATGAACTGTATAAATATTAATATTAATATTTTATAGGCAATATATTAATATCTATATAAGTACAGAAAAACAGGATGTATCTTAAGGATACATCCTGTTTTTGAGCTTTCACAAGCTTGAGGGGAAGTTATCAATATATTATTGATTAATACGGGAACCGTATACGTCGCGTTGAGTTTTAGGTTCGTTGTTAACGCGAACACGTTCTGTTTTATGACGATCGTTGTCAGCACCAGAAATACGATCCACACGGAAGTGGTTAAGACGAATATTTTGTAATTCAGGACCAAATTCGTTCATAGCACGTTTCATGTTGTCATCGATAGGAGCACCATTTTGAAGTGCACGGTACAACATAGTAGCGAATTCGTAACGAGTCATCTTAACGTCGCCTTTGAATGTGCCATCAGGGTAGCCAACAAGGATACCATTACCAGCCAATTGGCTAATGTATTGGTAAGCCCAGTGGTTACGAGGAACGTCTGGGAATTCAGCAGTTTTGCTAGGATCAATTGCATGTGGAGTCAAGATTTGTAACAAGTTGTTATATTTGTTTTCCATATCTTGAAGACGTGCATTCAATTCAGCAATTTCACGGCCCATAGCTACACGAGAGCGGGACTCAGGAGAACGTTTACCAAGACGAAGAGATACACCAGCGTTCAATTGAGTTTCGCCAGTACCTACAGTACCACCAACGGAGAACATTGTGTCTTCGTTAGGACGGTAGAAAGCGCCCAATGCAGCCGAGTTAGCATTGTGGTAGTGACCATAACCAGCAGCGATTGTCCATTTGTCATCTGGGTTGAAGTCCAATGGATGTAAAGCAGCCAATGCAGCAGAACCTGCACCTACTTTATTAACGCGTTTTTCAACATTACCAACACGGTTGTTCAAGTTAGTAATATTGTTGTTGATTGCGCCTGGTGTAGAGTTGTTAATTTGAGTTTGTAAATCGTTTGCTACGGAGTACAATTGGCTACCGTTTACAGCATCTGTAGAATCAGCGGAAATTTTACCAGCTGCTACGTTGTGGATTTGGCGTTCTTCGCCAGCTTTACCAACGGATACAGAACCTACAGGGCTAGTACCTGCGAAGCCACCATATGTATGACCAGCTACAGTTGCGTTAGTTACATTTGTTGCAGAACGAGTAGTAGAATTAGCACCTAATGCAATGGAGTTTGCAGTGGATGCATTAGCTTTGTTACCGATTGCAATGCTGTAATCAGCAGTTGCAGCTGCATCAGAACCGAATACGTTAGTACGTACGCCTGTTGCTTGAGCACCAGCACCGAATGCTTGTGCATGATCGCCAGTAGCTGTCGCAGAGGAACCAATAGCATTAGCATGGTTGCCATTAGCTGTAGCATCAGCACCGATAGCATTAGCTTTGTAACCAGCGGATTTTGCTTGGTGACCAAGAGCTAAAGAACGTACATCGGAAGCTGTTGCACGAGTACCGATTGCAATGCCCCAAGTTTTGTCAGCTTGAGCTTCATGGCCGATAGCAATTGTTTCGCTCATATTTGCTTTTGCTTCATTACCTACTGCCAAAGCGGAGCTACCTTTTGCAGTATTTTTAGAACCAATAGCTACGGAGTTGCTATTCCAAGAACCGTTTAATAATGTAGCAGAATCTGGCTCATTATCGAAAGTACGATCACGGAAGTTTGTAGTTGTACCTTCTACAGTATTGTTATAACCATAACCGATAGCATTTGTACCACTGATTACGTTGCTATCACCGAAAGCTTGTGCAAACGCACCTGTTACAGTGTTACCATCACCGAAAGCATTAGCTTGGTTACCATTAATAGTATTTTGGTTACCATATGCGCTGCTAGAACCATTAGCGCTTGTAATTGTATTACCTTGACCTACAGCGATGCTAGTAGCTGTACCATTAGCAACAGTACCATAAGCAACACTATTATGTGTAATATCTGGAGTTTGACCAGCTTGATCACCTACGGCTGCAAAAATAAAACCATCTGCTGTAGATACAGGTGTTGCTGCACTAACAGGAGCAACAGCAGTACCTACTGCTGCAGCTGCAGCTAATACAGCAAATGCTAATTTTTTGGAATGTTTGTTTTCTCTCATCTTACACCCTCACTAAATTAAAATTCTTAACCAAACACAATACAATTTTTCATTCTCTCTAAGTTCCGCCTCTCTCCTCGGGCTGATAAAATATACTTCTTATTCTAAGCTAAGAAATATATTCAATTCATTTTAAGAAAAATTTATATTGTTGATTACCCGCATAGCATATCAAAGTTTTACGATATAAACAAGCCTTTTTTCCATATAAAGTTCATTAATAACTCTTCATAATAACGAAAAATAGCATGATTACTGGTATTCTTCATTGTATTAATATGCTCATCAATTTTATTGATGAGTAAGAAAAATCACAGTTTTTTAAGGATTCTACAGAATATATCTTGTATGACTTATAAATAATCATAACTTTAATAAGCTTTATAAATATTTCAAATTATCTATCAGCCCTTATTCATATTAATTTCATGAACGCTTTCTGAAATTCCAATAAGAGAATAATTAATCATTTTTCTGGATTTTATAATAATTTTATTTTTATCATTAATAATATTCTATATCTACTTAAATAAGTTGATAAGTATGCACATATCACCCAAAATATCTGCATAACTTTACAAAACAAGGCTTAATCTACATATACAGCATCCATATCCTTTCCATAGCTATCATAAAAACCAAAAAGCTCCTACGTTATATGAACGTTAGGAGCTTTTTGTATATTATGCCAACAAGGCTTTTACAAGTTCTTCGGCTTTACCAAAATCATCTGTATCTGGATTCCAGTTACATTTAATTTCTGGTTCTACTACAGCAAAACCATATTTAGTTAATTCTTCACGAAGTACCTTCGTAGATTCACCAGACCAACCGTAGGTACCAAATACGGCAGCCTTTTTATTTTTGAACTTCAATTCACGCAAAAAGTCGAGCCAACCAGCTACAGAAGAGATAACACTATTCCCTACTGTCGGAGAACCAACGGCAATCGCTTTTGATTTGAATACTTCTGTCATGATGTCGTTTTTATTTGTTTTACTGATATTAAAGATCTTAACCCGTGTATCAGGAGATTGTTTAGCAATCTCATCAGCAATTTTATGGGCTAATTTCTTTGTACCATCCCACATAGTGTCATATACGACTGTAATTTGGTCTTCTTGGTATGCTTGAGACCACTCATAGTATTTCTCTACGATTTGCAATGGATTTTCACGCCAAATTGCACCATGGCTAGTAGCGATAATATCAATTGGCAAGTTGAGCTTTTGAATTTCTTCAACCTTAGCTTTTACCAATGGAGAAAATGGATTCAAAATATTAGCGTAATATTTCATCGCCTCTGCCCATAGACGACATTGATCAGCCTTATCGGCCCACAATTCTTCTACTGCAAAATGTTGACCAAACGCATCGTTAGAGAACAAAATATTATCGCCAGTCATATAGGTTGCCATAGAATCAGGCCAATGGAGCATACGCATTTCTACGAATACCAAGGATTTACCGTTGCCGATATCTACAGAATCACCTGTCTTCACAGTTTTAAAATTCCATTCTGGATGATGATATTGACCAACCAAGGACTTAACGGCATTTTCTGTGCAGTAAATCGGCGTATTAGGGATTTTTTCCATTAAAGCTGGCAAGGAACCGCTATGATCGACTTCGCCGTGATTACATACGATAAAATCAATCTTGTTTAGATCAATTTCAGATTCCAAATTATCAATAAACTCTGAGGAATGAGGTTTCCATACGGTATCGATGAGAACGGTTTTCTCCTCTTCAATCAAGTACGCGTTTTGGCTAGATCCATTATTAATACTGTAATCAGAGCCGTGGAATTCTTGCAATTCCCAATCAATTTTACCAACCCAAGATACGTTATTTTTTATATGCTTTCTCATAATAACCTCCATAATTCTTGTGAAAGTCTTTCACAATTAACAATATGTATGGCCTATGTGGTATCTGTGTATATGTACCTATCTATATACCTATGCATATATCACAACTCGGTCATTAACTATGGTTTTATTATAACCGTATCGCATAGTTAAGTCTGTATCTGTAGGTACAGATTTGATAATTATTCTAAAAAACCACTCATAGATAATCAAATTCTATACATTAGCGTATAATAGATTTCCTATGAGCGGTTACGAGCATATGTAGTTTCAATAGCGGGTTGTTTATTATCTAGCTTAAATAAGCTAGGATAACGTCCGATTATTTATTCTCAGACTTAGATAATCCTGGAATTGCTTTATAGATATATAACGCAATATATCCATCAACCATGCTATGAACGATAGTACCGCCGCCTACCAGAACGAATACGACATAAATTAGATCGATATTCGGTATCGTAGTTGTCGTATAGAACAAGAGGCATGCTAATACTTCACCGATGGCGTGAACGATGGCACATACAAAGTTGAAAGCAGCAAAGGATAAGGCTCCTGTTAAGACACCTGGATGATGTTTTATATAATAAGCACCCATCAAGGCAAAGATGATATGAGATGCAGCGCGCATAACGATAACGAGAGGGAACCCTGCTACGAAAAAGCCTAGCGTAGAACCTATTACGACACAAGCCGCCATCTTACGAGATAAGAACATCGCGAGGAATATAGGCACGTGACTAGCTAATGTATACGAAGCCGGCGGTATGACGACTTTCAAAGGCATCACAATAGGAATCATGATGGCTAATGCCATCAATAAAGCAGTAATGGTTAAATTTCGATACATGGAAGAATTCATAAAGGCCTCCTTAAGGACTATCTCTCCATACATCTACCAATATAGCACTCTGATATATGAAGAGCAACTACACATACCGCTAGGGTCCTACAAAAAAGAGAGGGCCTTACAACCCTCTCTTATTTAATTAGACAAATAT